>JAZORW010000231.1:0-3557 GCA_045656805.1 Eubacteriales bacterium
ATTAGCGTCTGTCTGTCTGTCTGTCTGTCTGTCTGTCTGTCTGTCTGTCTGTCTGTCTGTCTGTCTGTCTGTCTGTCTGTCTGTCTGTCTGTCTGTTAAAGATTATCTCGTATGCCATGCCCTGTGTCAACCGTCCTTTCGTAAAATTTTGGCTCTGGGCTCCCCCAGACAAACGATAGAGTTATATATTATTTATATCACTATTCTTTTTGTTTTGCAAGATTTTTTTACACAGGGAAAAAGAGCAGGCACGTTCGTGCCTGCTCTTTGGTTTTCTTTTTACACCACTACCCTATCCACTTCGATGGCTCTCAGCAGGGTGCGTGCCAGAATGAACTGACCCACGTGGCCGGGATGCACTCTGTCCCAGGAAAGGGAGGCGGAGTAGCGGTACTTTAAGAACTCGTCAAAGGCGGACTGGGTATCCACGCAGAGAACCCCTCTTGCCTCGCACAGACGGCGGCAGGCGGCGGCGTATTCCTCAATTCTGATACGCATGGGGTCCTGGCGGTTGGGCTCCATGAAGTAGGGCTCCATGACGATGACCCCAATGCCCTTCTCCTGCAGACGGTCAAGGATGGCGGATACGTTACGCACGTATTCCATCAGATCCACGTGGTTCCCACGGAGGGCAGGCTCGTCAAACTGACGCCATACGTCGTTGGCACCGATCATCATTACCACCCAGTCGGGCTTCAGATCCACCACGTCCCTATCCAGCCTTGCCAGCAGATCGCGGCTGGTGTTGCCTGCACAGCCCGTGTTTGCCACGTGGATAAACCGCTCCGGATAGGTGGCGGTGAGCAGGTTGTCCACCTGACGCACGTAGCCGTTACCGACCCCCTCCCACAGGCCCTGCCCTACGGGGCGACCTCTGCCTGCGTCGGTGATGGAATCCCCTGTGAATACAACCTTCTGTCCGTCTTGAAATAGCATATCTCTGTTTCCTTTTCTGTATGGTTTTCTTTTTATTTTTCCGACATTTTAGATAGCCGCAAAACCCCGCATTGAGTCTTGCCGTCCGGGATGTCCCCGACCAGAGCCATTTCCACCAGATCTTCAAGGGGATAGTACCCCACCTCTAAAAACTCGTCGGCGTCGGGCTCTGCCTCCCCGTGGGTCAGCCCGCGGGCCAGGTACATATAAATTTTCTCGTCAAGGATTGCGGGAGAGCCGTAAAACTCGCCAAGAGAGATCCACTCACCGGCGGTTAGCCCCGTTTCCTCTCGCAGCTCTCTCTTGGCGGCGGCCAGGGGGTCCTCCCCACCTGCGTCCAGCTTCCCTGCGGGCAGCTCCAGCGTCATACCGCCGTAGCCTGATCTCCACTGTCTGACCAAAGGGACGGTGCCCTCCTCCGTCAGGGCGATCACGCACACCGCACCCGGGTGCATCACTACCTCCCTTTGGGCTTCCGCTCCGTTTGGCAATTTCACCCGCCGCTTCTCTACGTCAAAAATATGCCCCCGAAAAACGCGGGTGCTGTCCAGGGTATGTTCTTTCAGCGCTTCGTCCTTCATGGGGGCTCCTTTTTATCTTTTCTTCATTGTACCATCCCGCCCGCAGGATTGTCAATTCATGTTCCAAAAAATTCCTTGCATTTCTCCCCCCGTCTTGCTACAATATTCTCATAAAACCCTATTTGGAGGACACCATGAGCAATATCTGGCACGATATCTCACCCAAACGCATCACCCCCGAGGATTTCATTGCCGTGATTGAAATCACCAAGGGCTCTAAAAAGAAGTATGAGCTGGATAAGGAAACGGGCATGCTGGTCCTTGACCGTATCCTCTACACCTCCACCCACTACCCCTGTAACTACGGCTTTATCCCCCGCACCTACGGTGACGACGGCGACCCCCTGGACGTGCTGGTGCTGTGCAGTGAGGCCATCGAGCCCATGTGCCTGGTGCGTTGCTATCCCATCGGCGTGATCACCATGAAGGATAACGGTAAGTTTGACGAGAAGATCATCGCCATTCCCATGGACGACCCTAACTACAACACCTACCACGATATTTCCGACCTGCCCATCCACCTGTTTGAGGAAATGAAGCATTTCTTCGGTGTCTATAAGGCACTGGAAAATAAGGAGACCATCGTCAACGAGGCACAGGGCAGAGATGCCGCCATTCGGGTCATTAGATCCTGCTACGAAAATTATATCCGCAACTTCTGCTAAGGTATACTTTCCCACTGCACGGGGCATACTGACCCCATCATACCATGATGGAGGTCGCATATGAATTTTCAAGCTACAACAAAAGAGCAGGGACTGCTGAAGGACATGAAGGGACAGGAGGAGCTGTGCATCAAAAAGTATGACGGCTATGCCGACGCCGCCTACGCACCCCCCCTGAAGGCTCTTTTTCAGTCTATCGCCCAGACAGAGCGTGAGCACCTGAAGACCGTGGGCGAGCTGATGGGTGGCTCCGTCACCCCCGTTTCCGGCTGTCAGCTGGAGGCAAATAACCAGAACTGTGTCGCCTACACCTACGCAAGCGAGGACGAGAAGAAGCAGGACACCTTCCTGTGCCAGGATCTGCTCTCCGGAGAGAAGCACGTGTCTGCCCTGTACGACACCGGCATTTTCGAGTTTGGCAACCCCGTCGTCAGACGGGTGCTGAACCACATTCAGGCAGAGGAACAGCAGCACGGCGAGATGCTGTACGCCTATATGAAGGCAAACGGAATGTATCAGTAAATAAAGATGCGGGGGCATAGCCCCCTGCATTTTGCTTTTTTGGAGCTTTTCCTTGACAAACGGGGCAAAGCCTGTTACAATAATCCCATAAATGCCATGAGGAAGAGAAGTACACGGCAGGGTCACTCAAAGAGAGTGCGGATAGGTGAGAGCCGCACAGCGGATGGCCGTGGAATAACACTTCGGAGCAGCAAACCCAAAGGAAACGAGTAGGGGCGACGGGTGGTGCCGTTACACACCGCATGAGGCCGCATTGCGGCGAAGATAGGTGGCACCACGGCACTTTGCCCGTCCTATTGCAGACGGCAGTGCTGTTTTTTTATTTTGTATTTCTAAGGAGAGGTACTGATATGCTTCATACCGATATTCGTGATATTCTCGCTGGTAAGGTGGAGATCGGCTCCACCGTGACGGTCTGCGGTTGGGTCCGCACCGCCAGAGATTCTAAAAACATGGCGTTCCTGGCCCTCAATGACGGCACCACCCTGCAGCATCTGCAGATCGTCATTGATAAGGCGACCCTCACCGCCCCCGCCGCCGCTACCCATCTGGGTGCATCCCTGTGCGTTGTGGGTACCCTGGTTGAGGGTATGAAGGAATCCAGCGTGGAGATCAACGCCACCTCCATCACCGTTTTGGGTGATTGCCCCCCCGATTACCCCCTGCAGAAGAAGTTCCAGAAGCTGGAGACCCTGCGGGAGTCCCCCCACCTCCGTGTGCGTACCAACACCTTTAACGCCGTATTCCGTGTTCGCTCTGTCATGGCTGCCACCATCCACCGCTATTTCCAGGACCGTGGCTACGTGTACGTAAACACCCCCCTGATCACCGGTAGCGACTGCGAGGGTGCAGG
>JAZORW010000232.1:0-1439 GCA_045656805.1 Eubacteriales bacterium
GGGTCAGCAGGCTGACGGCAACCAAAATCAAAATTTGCCGCTTCAGGTGGGGGTCTTGGCTTTTGCCTGTCAGGGCACGCCCCAAAAGTGCCGTCCCGACAATCAGGGCAATGCCTATGGGGTAGGCCACCAGCCAATGCACCCGAAACGCCCCCTGATTTACCAGCATAAGGGTGTTACAGAAATAGAAGAAGGACAGGGTAAACAGCAGCACCGACAGGGCGACCGTCCCTTTCCGTCCGGGCGTTCCCTTTTCCTGTCGCAGTGAGAGGGACAGCAGGGTGGCACCCATCAGGCTCCAGCCTAAGAAGGTGGGGATGGCACCCAAATAGGAAAATACGATCCCGAAGGGGTTTTCTATCCCTTGTCCCAGATACAGCCTCTGGGCGATCTCATAGTCCCATAGAGAGCCTATCAGCACCAGCCCCGAAAGAAGAGCAAGAGCAAGGATCGCAGGTGTTCTTTTACACATAGCACCCTCCGTTTTTTGATGTCATATTATAACAAAAAAGCCCTTTGCCGTCAACCGGGGACCAAACGAGAGGTTTTTCAAAAAACCTTTGACAAAAGTTTGACAATCTCGTGCGGGCGTGATACAATAAAAGAAAAACACCTACAAAGGAGACACATATGGCAAACCGCATTGTTCTGAACACCATTTCCTATCACGGCAAGGGTGCCATCACCCATATTCCCGAAGAGCTAAAGGCCCGTGGGTACAAGAAGGCATTTGTTTGCACCGACCCCGATCTGGTTCGCTTTGGCATTTCCCGGAAGGTGACCGCCCTCTTGGAGCAGGCAGGCATCCCCTACGAGGTATTCTCTGACGTAAAGGCAAACCCCACCATTGAGAACGTACAGAACGGCGTGAAGGCATTCGCTGCCTCTGGCGCCGACTGCATCGTAGCCATCGGCGGTGGCTCTGCTATGGATACTGCCAAGGCCATCGGTATCATCACCACTAACCCCGAGTATGCCGACGTGCGTAGTCTGGAGGGCGTTGCTCCCACTAAGAACCACGCCGTATTCACCATCGCAGTTCCCACCACTGCCGGCACCGCCGCAGAGGTGACCATCAACTACGTCATCACCGACGTGGAGAAGAAGCGTAAGTTCGTATGCGTAGACGTCAACGACATCCCCGAGGTGGCTGTGGTTGACCCCGATATGACCGCCAGCATGCCCGCAGGCCTCACCGCCGCCACCGGTATGGATGCGCTGACCCACGCCATCGAGGGCTACATCACCCGCGGCGCATGGGAAATGACCGATATGTTCCACCTGAAGGCCATTGAGCTGATCGCAAAGAGCCTGCGCGGTGCCGTTGCCAACACCACAGAGGGGAGAGAGGGTATGGCTCTCGCCCAGTACATTGCAGGTCAGGGCTTCTCCAACGTAGGTCTGGGCATCGTGCACAGCATGGCCCACGGCCTGGGGGC
>JAZORW010000233.1:0-2595 GCA_045656805.1 Eubacteriales bacterium
TGGGAGAGGGTGCGGATCTCTCCGCGGTTCTCATATCCGCGGGGGTAAGTGCGGAGCAGGTCACGAATGGTGGAAATGCCCATTTTTTCAAGTGCTTTCGCACGTACGTCGCCAACGCCGGGCAAGGCTTTTACAGGGGAAGATATGCTTCGGCTCTCTTTCATAGGCACCTCCTTTTTTACATATTTTACACGATTTTTTCCACCTTTGCAAGTCGAGCGGCCCTACATTCACATAAAAAATGCGTGGGCGACTTTACAATACGTAAAAATTATGATATACTATGTTGATAAAAAATATATATATCACGTGCGAGCGTGTGATTGGAGGTTGCCGAAAGGCAAAAATATATGAAAGCAAAAGAAAAGACAAATTTGCAGGCATTGCACAGGGTTGCCACTAAGAGTGACGTTCTTGTATGCATCATCTGTGCCTTTGTCGCCTTGCTACTGCCTACACTGGCAATAGGTATTTTAAATCACTTCATAGATCCTGACGTTAGCTACTGGTGGGTTCTACTGGCGGGGGTTGTGCTGTACGGTCTTTGTGTGGCGGTTTGGTACATGGTTTACCGTCGCCGAAACTGGGCAGTTCTGGACTATTCTCTGTCCAGCCTTCTTCGTTCTCCTATCGGTCAGATCATGCAGAATATGGAGATCCCCGTAATTGCCTGTGATGATAAGGGCGTTTTGTTCTGGTATAACGATGCTGCTTCTGCCTTGGAGGCTAACCGCACCGAGGGCGATAAGGGAGATAGCGTGCGTCAGGGCGGACGCATCACCATGGTGGGTGATCAAGAGTATATGGAGCTGGCTGGCCGTATGTTTCTGCCCCAGCCGCTGCCCGTAACGTCGGAGGAGCATGACTATACCTTCTTTATCCTGCGTGATTGCACCGAGATCCTTCAGCTGAGAAAGCAGTATCACGACGAGCATGCCGCAGTGGCGTATATCGTTGTAGACAGCACCGATGAGCTGATGCAGTACGTCAACGAGAGATTCCGCGATGCACTGGGCGAGGTAGAGGATAAGATCAAGGATTGGGTACAGTCCCTGAACGGCATTATTAAGTCTTACGACAACGATAAGTACGTGGTCCTGTTCGATACTGCGAGGCTGGAGGAGTGCATCGAAAAGCGCTTTGATATCCTGGATAACATTCGTACCACCCGTGTAGGCGACGGTATTTCCATCACCGTATCCATGGGTGTGTCCAACATTCACGGTACTCTGGCAGAGCGTGAGAGAAGTGCCCAGTCGGCATTGGATCTGGCACTGCAGCGTGGCGGTGACCAGGTGGTATTTAAGCGAGAGGACGGTATTGACTTCTTTGGCGGTAAGACCAAGGCAGTCTATAAGCGGTCTAACGTAAAGGCCCGTTTGGTTTCCTCTCAGCTGGTGTCTCTTCTGAACCGTGCAGGCAATGTGCTGATCATGGGTCACCAAAATGCGGACTTTGACGCATTTGCAGCCTGTGTGGGCGTGGCACGCCTTGCCTTTGTGAACTCTGTGGATTTCCACATTGTTTGTGACAGATCCGATAAGAACCTGGCCGGATGCTTTGCTATGGCATCTAAGATCCCCCACCTGAAGGATTGCTTCATCAGCGGTAAGGAAGCTATGGATAAGCTGAAGCACGATACTCTGCTGATCATGGTGGACGTGAATAACTTCGGTATTTGTGAATCTCCTGATCTTGCGAAGCGTGCAAAGCAGATCGCAGTCATCGACCACCATATTAAGAAGGACGAAATGCCAGAGAGCGTGGTATTGGATTATATTGAGCCTACCGCCTCCTCTGCATCCGAGCTGGTTTCCGAGATCCTGGAATACGGGATCCATTCTCTGCAGATGGCACCCGAAGAGGCTGAGCTTCTTTTGGCCGGTATTATTCTGGACACCAAGAAGTTCTCTAAGAATACCGGCACCCGCACCTTTGCGGTGGCACAGTATTTGCGTGGTCAGGGTGCCAGCACCACCGTGTCTAACGATATGTTCCGTGCTGACGTAGATGATCTGACTAAGGAGTCCAGACTTCTTTCTAACGTGATCATCTATGACGGTGATATCGCTATTGCTTCCTGCGACTCCGAAACTGACTCCAGCTTCCGTGTGCTGGCATCTAAGGTGGCGGATAAAATGCTGTCTATTAAGGACGTAGAGGCTTCCTTTGCCGTAGTTCGTATTCGTAACCACGTGCATATTTCCGGCCGTTCCAACGGCAACATCAACGTTCAGCTGATTATGGAAGAGCTGAACGGTGGCGGACACTTTGACGCCGCAGGTGCACAGATTGAAAGCACAGATATTCGAGAGGTGCTGGATCGCCTGAAGGCAAGCATCGACAAGTATAAGAAAAACAATAAGTGAGGTTTACCATGAAGGTAATTTTGACGCAAGATGTAAAGGGACAGGGGAAAAAGGATCAGATCGTAGAGGTATCCGACGGATACGCCAAGAACTTCCTCTTCCCGAAAAAGCTGGCTGTTGAGGTCAGCGCAAAGAATATGAACGACGTCAAGAACCGCGAGATCGCGCAGCAGAAGAAGATCGCCAAGGAGAAGGAGGAAGTCGGAGGCCAAGCGGTCTTAGGAAG
>JAZORW010000234.1:0-9999 GCA_045656805.1 Eubacteriales bacterium
CCGACCGCAACCCCATTTCCTACGAGAACCTGGGCATCGGCCGTCTGATCTATCAGCTGCCCACCACCCTGTGCGACATCTTCCTGCAGGAGGTGTTCCGTAAGGGTAGCCTGGAATCCCTGGATCAGGAAACCCTGGATACCGTAAAGGCATTCTTTGAAAACAACCTGAATATCTCCGAGACCTCCCGCCGTCTGTTCGTACACCGTAACACTCTGGTTTACCGTCTGGAGAAGATCCGTAAGCTGACCGGCCTTGACCTGCGTGAGTTTGACCACGCCGTTACCTTTAAGGTAGCCCTGATGGTTAAGAAGTATTTGACCAGTAAGCCTACCAAGTTCTGATTTCGACATACCACACAAACGATTTCGTCTATAATGAGATGCTAAGACTCCCCGTCCCTTTTCTGGGTCGGGGTGCCTTTGCGGTTATAGCCGGGCACCTGCCCGACTGCCTTTCATGGAAAGGAGCCTCTTTTGTCTATCCCACACACCGCAAGACGGTCTTTGGTATGTATGGCTTTGGCTCTGGCACTGCTATTTTCCTTTTCTGCGTGCCTGACCTCCTGTACCCCTGAGCCACCCACGGACCCTAATGCAGAGCTGATTTCACTCCTGAAAGAAATGTCCCTTTACGGGCTGGACGACACCCGGCTGGAGGGGCTGCTGGCTGAAGCCATCGTAGCCGCCACGGGGGACCCCTACGCCCGCTATATGACCCGTGCCGAATACGAGGACTACTACGGTGGTCTGTCCGGCTCCTTCGTGGGCATCGGCGTCACGGTAAACCCCTATGCAGACACCGCTCTCGGCCACGCCATTCAGATCCTGCGGGTGCACGAGGGCTCCCCTGCCCAGACGGCAGGCATTCTGCCGGGAGACCTTATCACCCACGTAAACGGCATCGGCGTGTCTCAGGTGGGCTATTCCACGGCTCTGACAAGCCTGAAGGGGGAGGCAGGCTCTGCCCTGTCCCTGACGGTTTACCGTCCCTCCACAGAAGAAACGCTGTCCCTCTCTGCTACCAGACAGGCATGCACCCAGCAGACCGTATTCTACACCACCTTCGGGCAGGTGGGATACCTGCTGATCACCGCCTTTGAAAGCGTGACCACCTCCCAGTTTATAGAGGCGGTTTCCACCCTGGAGGGGCAGGGGGTCACCTCTCTTGTCTTCGACCTTCGCTATAACGGCGGTGGGTATCTGCGTACCGCCTGCGAGATGCTGGCCTATCTGCTCCCCGACGGAGAGATAGCGTCGGTAGATTACCACAGCGATACCCTCACCGACTATACAATCTCCTCTCATGAAAACACCCTGCAGATGGGCGCCAACGCCCACACCACCGACATGCTGGGAAATCCCCTGGACGTATCCCACGAGGCGACCCTGCCCATGGTGTGCCTGACCAATAGCTCTACTGCCTCTGCGGCAGAGCTATTCTGTGCCTCCCTGCGGGACACTGCAAGAGAAAATCCTGACACCTTCCCGGGCGTGGCACTGGTAGGCACCCTGTCCTACGGTAAGGGATGCGTGCAGACCTCCTTTGCCCTATCCAACGGGGACTTCGTAAAATTGACGGTGGGACTGTACTACCCGCCCTGCGGTGAAAATTTCGACGGCATAGGGCTAAGCCCCGACGTGGCAGTGGATTCTGCCATCACCAAGTCACAACAGCATCTGTCCCTCTCCCCCCAGAGCGACCCCACCCTGGCAGCGGCGCTTTCCCTACTTTCCCTCTCATAAAAAATAAAGCTTTTGGCATATCTATAAAGAAAAGAAAATTAGGAGTATCCATCATGGCACAAACCAAAATCTATACCCCTGCCGGCTACGAGGCACTTCTGGGCGAGCTGGCCCACATGCGTGAGGAGCGTGAGAAGAATAAAAAGGAGATTTCCGAGGCTCGCAGCTACGGCGACCTGTCTGAAAACAGCGAGTACGAGGAGGCAAAGCGGAACCAGGGCATTATTGCCGGCCGCATTGCCGAGCTGGAGGAAATGATCAAGCACGCCGTGGTACAGGACGAGAGCGAGATCGACCATACCAAGGTCAGCGTTGGCTCCACCGTCCGCGTGGTTAACGAGGCAACCGGCAAGGAAACCGTATATAAGCTGGTGGGCTCCTATGAGGTAAACGCACTGGCTGAAGGGGTTAAGCTGATCTCCGACGAGTCCCCCATTGGCTCTGCCCTGCTGGGTCACGGTGCGGGGGAGGTTGCCACCTACCACCGTCCCGACGGCTCCACCCTGGCTCTCCGTGTCATCAGCGTAGAGCGTAACTGATAAAGGATTTACTATGGAACAGCAAAATAACCAACTGAATACCACAAACGAGCTGGCAGTCCGCCGCGAGAAGCTCGCAGATATGAAGGCGAAGGGACAAGACCCCTTCACCGTCACCAAGTACGATGTAACCGACAACGCCCGTCAGATTCTGGATCATTTCGAGGAATACAAGACCGACGAGGAGGCAGGTATTATCGGCAAGACCGTACGCCTGGGTGGCCGTATCATGAGCCGCCGCATTATGGGTAAGGCCTCCTTCGTTCACCTGATGGACGGCAGTGGGAAGCTGCAGGCATACGTACGCCGTGACGACGTAGGGGAAGAGACCTACGCCGCCTTCAAGAAGTGGGATATCGGTGACATCGTAGGCGTAGAGGGCTTTGTCTTCCGCACCAAGACGGGTGAGGTGTCTATCCACGCCAAGTCTATCTGCCTGCTGTCTAAGTCCCTGCTCCCCCTGCCTGAAAAGTTCCACGGTCTGACCAATACCGATATGCGGTATCGCCAGAGATACGTAGACCTTTTGGTAAACCCCGAGGTAAAGGACACCTTTGTAAAGCGGTCTCTCATTCTGCGTGAGATCCGTTCTTACCTGGACGGTCTGGGATTTTTGGAGGTAGACACCCCCATCCTGACCACCCATGAGATCGGTGCCGCCGCCAGACCCTTCAAGACCCATCACAATACCCTGGATCTGGACATGTTCCTGCGTATTGAAACCGAGCTGTACCTGAAGCGACTGATCGTAGGTGGCTTTGACAAGGTATACGAGGTGGGCAGAATCTTCCGTAACGAGGGTATGGACCCCTCCCACAACCCTGAGTTCACCTCCATTGAGCTGTATCAGGCATACACCGACTATAAGGGCATGATGGATATCGTTATCGATATGAACACCATGCTGGCAGAAAAGATCTGCGGCTCCAAGAAGATCACCTATCAGGGCACTGAGATCGACATGGGCAACTGGGAAAAGCTGACCATGGTAGAGGCAGTGAAGAAGTACTCTGGCGTCGACTATGCCGATTGGAAGACCGACGAGGAGGCACGTGCCGTAGCCGCCGCCCACCACGTAGAGGTACCCAAGGACGCTACCCGCGGAACCGTGCTGATCGAATTCTTCGACGCCTACGTTGAAGAGAAGCTGATCCAGCCCACCATCATTTACGATTATCCCGTGGAGAACAGCCCCCTGGCAAAGCGGAAGCCCGAGAACCCCGCCTTCACCGAGCGTTTTGAGTATTTCATTTACGCCCGTGAGATGGGTAACGCCTTCTCTGAGCTGAACGACCCCATCGACCAGAAGGAGCGTTTCGAAAATCAGGTAGCGGCAAAGCTGCGTGAGGACCCCACCTCCACCGCAAGAGTAGACGACGACTATATCACCGCCCTGGAATACGGTCTGGCGCCCACCGGTGGCCTGGGCTTTGGTGTGGACCGTCTGGTGATGCTGCTCACCGACAGCCCCTCCATCCGTGACGTACTGCTCTTCCCCACCATGAAGCCCACCGAATAATTCTCTCTGAGTGCGGACACCTTGCCCGCACTCTCTTTTCAAATCCAAGCCCTTTTTCTTATAAGAAAGGAAAAGACCCATGAGCGAAGAAAAGACCCCGCAGGTCCCCACCCCTACCCCTGAAGAAAACAGCCCCATGGAGGCAAAGGACGTCACCCTCCTCGGCGGCAGCCCCTTGGGTAAATGGTGGGACAACTTCTGGTACCACTATAAATTTCAGTTTTTAGCAGGCCTGCTCGCCCTGGTCATTGTGACGGTGTGCGTGGTGCAGTGCGTCCGCCGCCCCGACGATGCAGATATTACCCTCTGCTACGCAGGCCCCGCCAATTTGCAGGCAACCTCCGCCACCGACCCCACCCTCTCCATCGAGGGGGCAATCCTCAAGAGCCTGCAGGCTTACGCAGGCGAGGATACTGAAACCCGCTTTGCCCTGACGGACTACCTCATTGACCGTGAGAACACCGACCCCACAGTGCAAAACTACACCGCCCAGAACATCTCCGCCCTGCGGGACGAGCTGATGGTGGCAAACGCCTTCCTATACCTGATGGACGAAGAGCTGTACCTTGAGTACGCCGCTTCTGACACCACAACCCACTACATGTGCCCCGTCACCGACTACCTGCCCGAAACTCCTGACGCCAACATCCGCATCACCGCAGACGGCAGGGGCGTCTACCTCTCCTCCACCCCCCTCTACACCCTGGACGGCTTCCGCGAGCTACCCGAGGACACCGTCCTCTGCCTCCGCCTCTCCTATTCCCTCTCCCAAAAGAAATCCCAAAACGCCTGGGAGCAAGCCCGTGACCTGCTGAAGCGCGTCTTCGACTAGCGCAATGAAATCCGTCTCCAACGGATGAAATCCACCGTCGGTGGATGAAATCGCTATCGCGATGAAATCCTGCTACGCAGGGTTGTAACAAGCAAAATAAAGCAAAGAGGGCGGCACGTAAGTGCCTCTCTTTTTTGTTTTCTTTCTCCCACACACCCCGCATCTTGCTTTTTCTATTTTTGGGCATATCCCTATGTAAAGCTAGAACGCTGCCCGAGCGGCAGGCTTTGAGGAGAAAACTTCGCTCGCGACCCGAAGGCTCCCCCTAATTTTGGGCATATTCCTATGTAAAGCTAGAACGCTATCCTGAGGCCAAGTAAACTTTGAGCAGAAATCGCCGATCGCGACCAAAGGCGTACCTATCTTTTCTCCCTTTGGGTTTATATCCTTGTAAAGTTAGAACACCGCCCGAAGGACGCGCAGATTTCGAGCAGAAATCGTCCCTCTCGCCCCGAAGACGTACAAAGGTACGTCGAGAGGAAGAGAGGGGCGATAGTAAATAAAAAAATATAATTTTACGGAAGAAAAACGGCAGTTTTTCATCCTAAAGGCTTACCAAAAGCCCCGCTGAAAAATAAAATTGAGAGCTACCCCTTGCTTGGAGTAGCTCCCTTTTTTTATTTACGATTATGCCGAAATGTGAAGTCCTTATTTACCGATGAGGTTGTTGTACTGATCCACAGTGTAGCCGTAGAATACGTTGTAGATATCCTCAGTGGATCTTACGTTCCACTCAGCATCCCAGTTTGCGGGCAGGGTGCTCTGGGATACGTGGCCACATACTACCAGAAGGGTCTTAGAGCATCCGTAGAAGATGTTCTCGCCCACGCCGTTCTCACCGTTTACGGTGGCGGGCAGGTAGATGGTCTTCAGGGAAGTACCGGCGAAGGCATACTCACCGATAGCAGATACGCCGGAGGAGATCACGATAGACTCCAGCCAATCGCAGCCCCAGAATGCATATCTGTGGATCTCATAGCGCTTACCGTCGAACTTCTCGGGCAGTACCAGCTCAGCCTTCTTCTCGCCCACGTAGGCAACCAGCTTGTTAAACAGGGTGCCACGCAGGAATACGAAGCCGTTCTCGTCGATGACGATCTTATCGTTGTTCTGGGTCAGCTTATTCTCTACGTAGTTCAGAGCAGAGCCGTTGGTGGAGGAGTTGGAGCCCAGGTTCAGAACCTGTGCCAGCTTAGGACAGTTGCTTGCCCAGTCTCTGCCCACGCTCTTAACGGACTTAGGAATAATGATGTTTACGAGAGAGGTACAGTCGTCGAAGATGTAGGCGCCCATGGTGGTCAGCTTATTGGTGGACTTGGTGGCGTCGCCGGTGCTGGCCAGCTTCACGGTGGTCAGGCGGATGCATCCACGGAAGGAGGAGCCGCCCAGCTTCTCTACGCTGGTGCCGGTCAGGTCCAGAGTCTCCAGGCGCACACAGTTCTGGAATGCGGCGGCACCCACGGTCTTAACGCCGTCTGCCAGGTCTGCGGCAGTGGTACCGTTCTCGTTGAAGCCCTGAATGGTCAGGCTGGTCAGAGCGGTACAGTCAGCGAAGGCGTATGCACCGATCTTGGTAGCCTTCACCACCACGGTGGTCAGCTTATCGGAGCCACGGAAGGCACCCAGACCGATCTCACCTACGGTGTAGGGGATCTTAACGGATACCAGATTGCTACCGTAGAATGCATAGGCGAGAATGTCGTACTTCTGGCCGTTCAGCTTATCGGGCAGAACCAGGGTGGTTTCGGTGCCAACGTAGCCTGCCATGTAGGTCTTGCCGTCCAGCACGATGTAGATATAGTCGTTTTCCGCACCCGCCTTGGTCGTGCCGGTGTGAATGATCTCGGCATAGTTGGTTACCAGACCGGGGCCTGCCTGCTCCAGAGTCAGGGTGATGGTGGAGTGGTTAATGACCTCAACCAGCTTCTCACAGTTCTGGAAGGCACGGGTGCCGATGGCGGAGGAGGAGGTCAGACCTGCGCCCAGAGTCAGACTGTACAGGCTGTAGCAGTTCTTGTATGCCTCGTAGCCGATGGAGGTGACGGTAGCGGGGAAGGAAACGGTCCGCAGTGCAGAGCATCCGTAGAAGGCGTAGTCTTCAATGGTTACCAGACCTACGGGCAGAGTTACGTTCTTAAGAGAAGAACAGTTTGCGAAGGTGCCGTAGCCGATCTCGGTGGTGCCTGCGGCGATACCCACGGAGGTCAGGTCCTTAGAGCCGTTGAACAGATACTTAGGCAGCTGGGTGACGCCGGTGCCCAGAATAACGGTTACCAGACCGCTGTTAGCAAAGGCACTCTCGCCGAGAGAGGTAACGGAATTGGGAACGGTCAGGGTGGTGACACCGCAGCCTGCAAATGCCTTCTCACCGATGGTGGTCAGAGTGGTCTGAGGCAGGGACAGGGTGGTCATAGCAGAGCATCCGCTGAAGGCCTCTGCACCGATGGAGGTGATGGCACTGGATGCAGCATTTACACTCTTCAGGTTCAGGCAGTTAGCAAAGGCGCTGTCGCCGATGGCGGTAACACCGCTGCCCAGAGTTACGGAGGTGATCTTACCGTTGCCGTTGAAGGCGTTGCGGTAGACCTCGTAGCTGTTGCCGCTGTAGTTAGCGGGCAGGGTCAGGGCGGTAGCAGTACCCAGGTAGCCTACCAGGTAGCTCTTACCGTCTACGGTCATGAACAGGAAGCCGTCACCCACGGTCTGTACACGGTGGGTACCCTTACCCAGGGAGAATTCAGTGTAGTATGCGATGTAGCCCTGGGTGGTTGCACCGGGCTTCAGGGAGGTGGTCTTGTTCCATACAACGTCTACCAGCTTCTCACATCCACGGAATACGTCGGTGGAGTTTACGTTGGTGGAGGAACCAACCACAACGCTGGTCAGAGAAATACAGCCGCTGAAGGTGTAGTTACCCACACGCTGTACGTTGGACAGGTCTACCAGCACCAGAGAGGTGCAGTTCTGGAAGGCAGAGGCACCGATGGTGGTACCGCTCTTCAGGTTAGCGAAGTTGAAGGAAGACAGGGCGGTACAGCCACGGAATGCAGATTCGCCCACGGTCTTCAGGTTCTTACCTGCCAGGGTTACGGTCTTCAGGTTGGTGCAGTTCTCGAAGGCGGAAGCACCTACCTCGGTAACGGAGGCGGGAACGGTAACGGCGGTCAGTGCGGTATTGTTCTTCAGTAGACCTGCGGGGATCAGGGTCACGCCGCTGCCGAAGCTTACGGTGGTCAGTGCCATGCTGTCACTGAAGATACCGGTAGCACACTGAGAGCAGTTGGTGGCATTGAAGTTCAGGGTGGTCAGACCAATACAGCCTGCAAACGCATCCTGGCCAATGGTGTTGACCTTAGTACCGATGGTAACGGTGGTCAGGCCCTGGCAGTTCTGGAATGCGTTCTTGCCGATTACGGTTACCTCATTGTGAATGGTCACAGAGGTCAGTGCGGTATTGGCATAGAAGGCATAGGGGGCAATGGTTGCCACCTTAGTGCCGTCGGGGGATGTAGCGGGGATGGTGATGTCGGTCTCGGTGCCCTGGTAGCCAACCACACGGCCTGCCCAGAACTGGAAGCCGTTTTCGTCCTTGGTCAGCTCGGTGGCAGACACGATCTTAGCAGTCTTAGCCACGCCGCCAAACTGGTTGCTGCCCGTGGTGATGGACTGGGTGGTCACAACCTCCAGGATCTTCTCACAGCTGCTGAAGGCAGTGGAAGCAACGCCGGAATTGGTCAGGGTAGAGGGAACGCCAACGGTCAGAAGAGAATAGCAACCGCTGAAGGCGTTAGCACCGATGGTGGTCAGGCCCTCGTTCAGCTGTACCTCCCACAGGCGGTAGCAGCCTGCAAAGGCAGACTCGGAAATGGTGGTAACGTTGGTGGGCAGAATCACACGGCGCAGGTTGGTGCAGTTCTTGAACGCACCCTTGCCGATCTCGGTGACACCGCCGCCGAACTGTACCCAGATCAGCTTCTTCAGGCCGGCGAAAGCCTCGTCGGCAACGTTGGTCACACCGTCAGTGATGGTCAGACCGGTGATCTGATCTGCATATGCCATCCAGGGGGCAGTTTCCTTATAGGCGGCATAGTCGTGCATCTCACCGTTTTCCTCGGTAGAGGTGCCGGTCAGCTGCAGCTCGCCGTTAGCGTACAGGGTCCAGATCAGACCGTCGTCGCAAACGCCGTCTGCAATGGTAGAGCCGTCGCCGCTGGATACGTTGGCATCAGGGATCTGGTTACCCAGGTCAGGGGCACAGGCAACCATACCCATGCAAGCCAGAGCCAGCAGAAGAGCCAGGCACAGAACAACTCTTGCACGGTTTCCAAATACGTGTTTCATAAGATCCTCCAAATTCGGGCACGCACGCATAGCACGCTAACCCATTATATTGCTACTAAATTATATACAATTTATTTACTTCTTTCAAGACCCTCTTGCCAATTTCGGTTATCTCCACATAATTTCACTTTCCACTTTGTGCGGATTGTCCTCCATCTGTGTCACACAGGGGCAAATCTGCGCATACACTGGTGTCAAACCCCTAAAAATCATATAGCGAGGCAAGGTATGAAAATAGTGGTCATTTCTCCCCCAAAACTCCTAAGACCCCTGATCCGTCGGGTCTTCCGTATGGGCGGAAAATAAGAAAAGAGCAAGCTCAGGCTTGCTCTTTTCACGCTTCCCTTTTACCTGAGCGAAGCGAAGACTTCATCCAAGGCCCTGCCTTGGACTTCATCCGCCACAGGCGGACTTCATCGCCCCCCGGGCGATTTCATTTAAAAAGAGCAAGCACCCGCTTGCTCTTTTGGACTATTTTCTCCCCAGATAAATCAGCAGCACGCCAATATCCGCAGGACTGACACCGCTGATACGGGAGGCCTGCCCTACCGTCAGGGGGCGATGGGCAGACAGCTTCTGTGCCGCCTCGATTCTCAGCCCCCGAATGTGGGCGTAGTCCAGGCCTTCGGGCAGCCGCAGCTCCTCCATACCTGCCCGTCTTTCCACCTCTGCCGCCTCACGGCGGATGTACCCGTCGTACTTCACGGTGATGGCGGCGGTCAGCACCACTGCCGCAGGCAAATGGGGCCGCCGGGGGTCCAGGGGTGCCAGCCCCTCGTAGGTCACCTCAGGGCGGCGGAGCAGCTCTGCCAGCTTCACGCCCACACGGATGGGCGAGGTGCCCAGGCTCTGAAGGATACGGTTGTTTTCCTCCGTAGGAGGAACGGTGGTGGTGTTCAGACGGGAGATCTCCCCCTCTACCGCCGCTTTTTTCTTTTCAAAGGCGGCAAATTTTGCGTCGTTCACCAGCCCCACTCTGCGACCGATGGGGGTCAGGCGCAGGTCGGCGTTGTCCTGACGGAG
>JAZORW010000235.1:0-1447 GCA_045656805.1 Eubacteriales bacterium
CGTCAGCACCGCTATCATTATAGGCGGCAGCCAGAGCCACGGGGTCCTCTACGTCCTTCACACCCAGGAAGTTCACACCCTTTACCACACGTCCGTCACGGACGTCCAGACAGGGGATAATACGTTTGGTTAGCATGGGGATGCCTCCTTGGTGATCTTCAGGGCTTTTTCCAGGTCCAGGGCACCTGTATACAGTGCCTTGCCCAAAATGGCACCGTACAGACCCATTTCGGACAGCACCTTCAGCTCCTCATAGTAGGTGATACCACCGGAGGCAGTAAAGTCTACCTGGGGCAGGGCAGTACGCAGGGTGCGGTAGATCTCCAGGTTGGTACCGCTGAGGGCACCGTCACAGGCGATGTCGGTATACACAATCTGGGTCACACCCAGGTCTGCCATGGCAGAGCAGAAGTCAAGAGAAGAGGTCTGGCTCACGGTTTTCCAGCCGTGTACAGCCACCCGTCCATCCTTGGCATCTACCCCCACCACAATGCGGGGGGCACCGTATTTCTTTACCATTTCACCCACAAAGGCGGGGTCCTTCAGAGCCACACTGCCCAAAATCACACGGGATGCCCCAGCCTCCAGGTAGGTGGCGATGCGTGCCTCGTCCCGAATGCCTCCGCCTACCTCCGCCTTCAGGGAGGTGGCAGAGAGAATGCGACGCAGGGTGTCCAGGTTGGATAGGGTACCGTCTCTGGCACCGTCCAGGTCTACCAGGTGCAGATACTGTGCCCCCTGATTTTCAAACTGGCAGGCAACCTTTACAGGGTCGCTTTCATATACGGTGACACGGTCGTATTCGCCCTGTGTCAGGCGGACAGCCTGTCCGCCAATCAGGTCTATGGCCGGATATAAAACCATATTAGATCTCCAAAAATGCTTTTAGAATTCTCAGCCCAACGGGGCCGCTCTTTTCGGGGTGGAATTGGGTACCCCATACCCGTCCCTGTCGCACGGCACCCGTTACAGCCAGCCCCGTGTATTCCGAGGTGGCGAGGGTGGAGGGGGTGCAGTCCTTGGCATAGAAGGAATGCACGTAATACACGTGGTCACCCTCCTGTACATATTTCAAGAGGGGGTCTTCACGGCAGACGTTCAGGGCATTCCAGCCCATGTGGGGCACCTTAGTACCCTTTGGCAGGTCTTCTGCCAGGGGGCACACCTTACCGCCAATGAGACCCAGGCCGGGATGGCAGCCGTATTCATAACTGACGTCAAAGAGCAGCTGCATACCAAGACATATGCCTAAGAGGGGAATTCCCCTGGCAACGGCATCCTTGATTACGGGGATCAGCCCCGTACTGTTCAGCTTCTCCCATGCGTCCCCGAAGGCACCAACTCCGGGCAGAATAATGCGGTCAGCCCGGGCGACGGTTTCGGGGTCGGCGGTGACACAGGGGGTATCCCCCAAATGGGAAAGAGAGCCGCACAGGGAATACAGATT
>JAZORW010000236.1:0-2958 GCA_045656805.1 Eubacteriales bacterium
GACGGCTTCCAGATCCGCACTCTGCTGCTGACCATGTTCTACCGTCTTCTGCCCACTCTGCTGGAGAAGGAAAAGGTGTTTATCGCAGAGTCTCCTCTCTTTGAGATCACCTGCGGTCAGGACACCTATTTTGCCTACAACGAGGCTGAAAAGACGGCGATCCTAAAGGAACTGGGAGATAAGAAATATATTCTTCAGCGATCCAAGGGACTGGGTGAAAATGAAGCCGATATGATGTGGCAGACCACCATGAACCCTGCCAGCCGTAGGCTGATTGCGGTGACCGAGGCAGATGCAGAGGAGACCGCCAAGATGTTTGAGATCCTTTTGGGAGACGACCTGGAGGGACGAAAGCAGTTTATCGCCGACAACGGCGCCGCATACATTAACGATGCGGACGTATAAGTAAGGAATTCAATACGAGGTATAAATAAAATGGTACAAGCACTGAAAAAATCCACAAAATTCAAGGGGGTAGAGGGTCCCCTGGTCACCATCGTTATGGACGGTGTTGGCATTGCCCCCGATAACGCATCCAATGCGGTAAAGGCAGCACATACCCCCACTCTGGATGCCCTGATGCGTGACTATCCCATGGTAGCCCTGAAGGCACACGGCACCGCAGTAGGTCTGCCCTCTGACGACGATATGGGTAACTCTGAGGTAGGACATAACGCTCTGGGTGCAGGTCAGGTGTTTGCACAGGGTGCAAAGCTGGTTTCCACCTCTATTGAGAGCGGTAAGCTGTTTGAGAGCAACACCTGGGTGTCTCTCATTGACGGCGTAAAGCAGAGCGGCGGCACCCTGCATTTCCTGGGTCTGTTCTCTGACGGTAACGTGCATTCCCACATCGACCATCTGAAGGCAATGATCCTGAAGAGCAAAGAGGTGGGCGTTAGCCGCGTACGTATTCACGTGCTATTGGATGGCCGTGACGTCGGCGAGACATCTGCTTTGGAGTACGTGCTTCCCTTCGAGGAATTTCTTTCCCAGCTGCGTTCCCCTGACTTTGATATTTGTATCGCCAGCGGTGGTGGCAGAATGCAGATCACCATGGATAGATACGAGGCAAACTGGGCAATGGTAGAAAAGGGCTGGCAGACCCACGTTTTGGGTGAGGGGAGAGGCTTTGCTTCTGCCGCAGAGGCCATTGAGACCTACCGCAGCGAGACCAAGGTGATCGACCAGGATCTGCCCCCCTTCGTAATCGTGAAGGACGGCACCCCTGTGGGTACTATCCAGGATGGCGACTCTGTGATCTTCTACAACTTCCGTGGTGACAGATCCATTGAGATCTCCCTTGCCTTTGAGGGCGGAGAGGAGTTTAATAAGTTTGACCGTAAGCGTGTACCTCAGGTGCTGTATGCTGGTATGCTGGAATATGATGGCGACAGCCATATTCCCTCCTGTTTCCTGGTAAATCCCCCTGAGATCACCAATACTCAGAGTGAATATCTGGTGGCAACCGGCATTCCCCAGTTGGCGATTTCCGAGACCCAGAAGTACGGTCACGTGACCTATTTCTGGAACGGTAACAGAAGCGGTAAGTTTGACGAAAGCCTGGAAACCTACATTGAGATCCCCTCTGACGTAGTTCCCTTCGAGCAGAGACCCTGGATGAAGTGTGCAGAGATCACCGATCGCCTGATCGAGTGCCTGAGAAGCGGCGAATACCGCTATCTGCGTGTAAACTTCCCCAACGGGGATATGGTAGGTCACACTGGCTCTTTCCTGGCAACCGAATGCTCTATGGAGGCACTGGACCTGCAGCTGGCACGCATTCTGAAGGTGGTAGACGAGCTGCACGGTGCAGCCATCATCACCGCTGACCACGGTAATGCAGACGAGATGTATGAGCTGGATAAGAAGACGGGCATGCCTAAGCTGAATAAGGACGGCACCCCCGTGGCTAAGACCTCTCACACCCTGAATCCCGTGCCCTGCATTTTCTATGACAATTTCTGGCGTGGATATACTGTGAAGCAGGGCGGCAGCTTCGGCCTTTCCAACGTAGCGGCAACCACCGTGAATATGCTGGGCTACGAGGCCCCCGAGATGTGGGACGAGTCCATCGTTGAATAATTCATTCTAAAACAAAAAGGACGGAGAGAAATCTCCGTCCTTCTATTATTTTAGTAAGACTGCCGAGGCAGTTTTGGGAGAGCCGCTTAATCTTTCGGGATTTCTCTGAACAGATTGAAGCGGAACAGCTTGGTCTCATCTTCCTTCAGCTGGCACTGGAGGGTCGCCTCGGCAATAATGCCGCCACGAATCAGCTCAGCCAGACCAACGATGGCAGAAAGACGGGACTTGAGATTAAAGCAATCTCCTTCAGGGGTTTTGAGAAACACATCTCCCTTGCATTTCTCAACGGTATGGATAAATTCCGTGACGTTCACGTCATGAAGTTTCATTTCAGGACACATGTTATTTTCTCCTTTCCTGTTTTTCACCTTTATTATATTCATAAACAAGTGGAAAATCAATCCAAAGACACAACAAATAGCACAACAAAGTTGAAAAATTATTGTGCAAAATCAACAATATTTAGAAGAGAATTTAGATACTCTAAAAGGGCAGACCTTTCGTTGGCCACCTTTTTATCCATGGTAGCGAACAGAAGGGTATTCAGGGCGTTGCCTACCGCAGTCCCTCTGAGGGGCGTATGCTCCAGGATGTCACTGCCGCTGATATTCAGGCAGGATAGACGATAGCACTCCCCCTGTGCCTCCAGCTCGTCGCCCAGTTTCGCTGTTTGCTCCAGTCGCAGGAGGCTTTCTTTCACCCTGGGGTTTTGCGTGTTGTGAGAAAGCAGGTCTGCCTGTGTCAAAAGGCACAGGGAACTGAAATGCTCATAGCCTATTTCATTGAGTAGCCGCAGTACCTTACCCCGTACGGGGGGTGTGCGGTGATCGTGCCACCTGAGTAGGGTGGTCAGGCGAGAAAGGGACCGGTTGT
>JAZORW010000237.1:0-5095 GCA_045656805.1 Eubacteriales bacterium
CCTCCTCGTCCGTGGCGTCGGGGCGACCGTAACGGATGTTTTCCATCACAGTACCTGTAAACAGATGGGTATCCTGCAGAACCATTGCCACGTGGGCACGGAGATCTTCTCTCTGATAATCCCGAATATCCACACCGTCGACGGTGATACTACCCTGCTCTATATCATAGAAGCGGTTCAGCAGATTGGTGATAGTGGTCTTTCCCGCACCCGTAGAGCCAACGAAGGCGATCTTCTGCCCCGGCTTTGCATACAGGGACAGGTT
The DNA here is from genome assembly GCA_045656805.1 of Eubacteriales bacterium. Taxonomy (GTDB): domain Bacteria; phylum Bacillota; class Clostridia; order Oscillospirales; family CAG-272; genus UBA1740. Next base: position 266 of record JAZORW010000237.1, read on the forward strand.
CTTCAGCACCACTCTGTCAGACACGTAGCCAAAGGTGACGTTATCAAATCTAACGTCCCCTCGGATCTCGCCCATGGGAATTGCTCCTTCTCTATCTGCCACCTCGGGGATCTCATCCATAACGGCGAACACTCGCTCTGCACCTGCCAGGGCACCGAAGATGGTAGCCATTTGCATAGAGAGCATATTAATGGGTCTGGCAAACTGGCGGGAATACCCGGCAAATACCGTCAGTGCCCCCGGGGTAAGGCCTGAGGTGCACATCAAAATTCCACCAAGCCCCACGGTGATACCGTAGGAGATCTGAGAGGTGTTACCCATAATGGGACCCATCACGCCGCCCCAGAACTGTGCCTTCATCTGCTTTGTGCGCATATCCTGGTTCAGCAGTAAAAACTCCTGGTTGCAGGCGTCCTCGTGATTAAATACCTTAACCACCTTAGCACCTGTCACGCTCTCCTCGATATACCCGTTCAGTGCCCCCAGGGCCGCCTGCTGGGCACCGTAGTGCCTGGAGCTCAGCTTACCGATCAATCCTCCACCCCAAAGGAAGATGGGAATAAAGGCAACGGTAACCAGGGTCAAGATCCAGCTGGTGGTCAGCATAAAGACAAAGGTGCCCACCAGGGTCACAACTCCCGAGATCATAGAGGTCAGGGAATTGGAAAGCATGGTGTCGATATTATCAATATCGTTGGTAAAGCGGGACATTACCTCACCCGTGGGGTGGGTGTCAAAATAGCGGAGGGGGAGCTTCTGCATCTTGGTGAAAAGATCGTCTCTTATCCGCTTAGTCGTGCCGTGGGACACCACCAGCATCATACGCCCCTGAATATAGGAGGATGCTACGCCCAGGGTATATACTCCGGCCAAAATCAGAATGGCAGCCAGCACGTAGGAGGCAGTTTCTCCGGTCCAGCGGGACAAAAGGTCTGTGAAATGGGAAATCACCTTGTCCGCCTGTCTTTCCAGATAACTCATTTCCTCTGCCAGATTGGGGGCTACACGCCTTGCCAAATGGTTTACGATAGGAGCCAGCATATAAGATGCCACGAGGGAGGTCACAGTGGTCAGGAGCATAAAGACCAGCACCAGCACCATACGGAGGCGATAAGGCCTCATATAGGTCAACAGGCGACGGATGATAGCCCCTGTATTCTTGGGCTTCCCATGGGGACGGGGGCCGCCCCTTCCGGGGCCACCGGGACCCCGCCCGCCGGGACCGGGCATGGGCATGCCCTTTCTCTGAGATAGGGAGCTGTTATAGCGTTTTTGGAGGGTTTCAAGATCGCGTGCCATTTACTCACCCTCCTTTTCTCTCATTTGGGAATCGTAGATCTCACGGTATTCCAGGCAGGACTGCATCAGCTCTTCATGGGTACCCAGCCCAACCAGCTCGCCCTCGTTCATAACGGCGATGTTATCTGCCTCCATGACGGAGGAAATACGCTGTGCAATAATAATCTTCGTGGTATCTCCCAGCTCGGTCTTCAGTGCCTCACGGATATGCCTCTCTGTGGCGGTATCTACCGCAGAGGTAGAATCGTCCATAATCAACACTTTGGGCTTTCGCAGAAATGCACGGGCAAGGCACAGCCTTTGCTTTTGCCCACCGGAAACATTATTGCCCCCCTGCTCTATCATGTAATCATAGCCACCGGGGAAGGTATTAATAAACTTATCTGCCTGGGCGAGGTGGGCGGCATGACGCACCTCCTCGTCAGTGGCGTTGGGGTCACCCCACCGCAGATTTTCTTTAATCGTACCGGAGAACAGGGTGTTCTTCTGTAGCACCACGCCCACACGGTCACGCAGATGCTCAAGAGAATAGTCCTTTACGTTTCTGCCATCCAGATACACCTCACCGCTGTCAGGGTCATACAGACGGGAAATCATGGAAATCAGGGTGCTTTTACCGCATCCCGTAGACCCGATGATACCCAGCGTAGTACCTGCTGGGATATGGAAGGACACGTTCTTCAGTACCTTATCCTCGCTGTTCTTATAGTAGCGGAAGGATACGTCACGGAATTCCACCTCACCGTGCTCTACGGTAAGAGAAGACTCAGGATACAGATCCTCTACGTCTGCCTTTTCATCCAGCACCGCACGGATTCTTCTGGCGGATGCCAGGGCACGGGAGGAGGTCATAAACAGCATGGTCACCATCATCAGGGACATGAGAATCTGATTGACGTAAGCAACGAAGGCACTGAAATCGCCCACGGGCATTTCTCCTGCCGTCACGTACCCGCTACCGAACCAGATCACAGTCAGGGTGGTGGCATACATAATGGCACTCATGACAGGCTCCATGAAGATCATCACCTTCATGGCGGATATGCCTGCATCCATCAGGTTTTGGTTTGCACTCTTAAATTTCTCCACCTCATGCTCTTCTCGCACAAAGGACTTTACCACGCGCACGTTGGTAATATTCTCCTGCACGGTAGAATTCAGGCGGTCAATCTTGGTCTGTAGCTTCTGAAATCTGCGGAAGCCGATAATGATAATTCCACCCACGGCAAACAGCATGGCGGGAATAGTCACCGCCAGCACCACTGCCAAGGGAGGCTTAATCATAATAGACATGATCAGGGCAGCAATCAGCATACCGGGGGAACGCAGTGCCATACGCAGTAGCATATTGACAAAGTTCTGAATCTGGGTAACGTCGTTGGTTAGGCGGGTCACCAGAGAGCCGGTGGAAAACCTGTCTATATTAGAGAAGGAAAATCTCTGCACGGCAGCATAGGCATCTGCACGCAAATCTGCCGCAAAGTTCACAGACGCCTTTGCACCGAAATAGGCGCCGCCCACGCCCCCCGCCATCATAAGAATAGCGGTGAGAATCATAGCTACCATCACGCCTGAGCTTTTTCCTACGCTCAGGGCAAAGGGCTCGGCAGTAGCATCGTTGATGATCACAGACAGGAGGCGAGGCATAACCACCTCACCGATGACCTCTACGATCATACACAGGGGTCCAAAAAGGAAATATGGCCAATAGGGCCTGGCGTATTTGATCCATCTTTTCATTGGCTACTCTCCTCCCCCTCTAAATTTTTCAGCATCCGCATATTCAGGCGGATAAAAAGTTCTTTTTCCTCATCGGTAATTCCCTGTAGCATCAGGGCGTCTACCTCCTGGAGGGTGCGACGGCCGTTTGTGACCAGCATCTCTCCTTTAGGTGTCAGGGACACCAGCTGTATTCTCTTATCCGTTTGGGACGTCTGACGGCAAATATATCCCTCTTCCTCCAGCCGCCCCAGGGTCACCGTGACCACGGCGGGGGAGATCTGCATGCTCTCTGCCAGTGCACTTTGGGTCACCGTCTGCCGGCGGTGAATATGTGCCAGCATGCGATGACTGCTTCTATGCAGACCGTATACACTCATGGCCTTATCACACTTGGCGCGATGCCTGCGGTCCAGATGGATCATACTGTCTATTGCCTGCTGTTGCAGGCTTTTATTCTCTTCTTCCACCTTTGCCTCCAAATAAAAATTAGCATACTAAAAATTAGCATGCTAATTATATCTCATTCCTAAAGGAATGTCAAGGAAAAACGGGTGCCTTTTCTAAGGAGATTTGGCACCTTCTTCCTGCACCCCCTCCTCTTCTCCCTGCATGTCTTCCGACTGGGGCGTCGGATAATATTCCAGGAAATATTTTTCATCCTGTGGCTGTACGCCTGGCGGTACCCGTCGCTTGGGGTCAGAGAGCAGGTAGGCACCAAAGGGGCTAAAGAAATTCTCCCCCATAGCCTCCCCGATGCTTTCCAGAGTGTGGTAGGGGACAGGTACGTGCAGGCGGCATTCCTCCCGTGGCTCTGTCCCCTCCTTAAAGGGTCCGCTTTGGCACCTATCCCCCCGTATATCCCTTTGACATCCCCAATAGGGGATTTCGCCACTATCCCGACAGAAGGTGGCATATACGATGCCCGTAGGCCTTTCAAAATGGATGGGGGCTGTCACCTTCAGCTTCAGGTCGTGCACGTCCCCCATGACCGCATCCCACAGATCCAGATGCACGTGGCTTCCTCCAGGCATGCTCTCACCGTTTTCATACCCACACCAGATGCTGCCCACGTAATAGGGGGTGTATCCGACGAACCACTTATCTCTATCCTGCCCGGAGGTGCCTGTTTTCCCGGCGGTCTCCACCCGTTCCTTGAGAGTAATACGGCGGGCGGTGCCACCCTCCACCACCTCCTTTAGCATTTGAGTCATTATAAAGGCGGTCCCGGGGCTCCATACCCGATTTTCTTCTACCCGATTGTGTAGCAGCAGCTCTCCCTTGGCATCATACACTGCCAGGTAGCTTCTTGGCTTTCTGTATACACCGCCATTTGCAAAGGTGCCAAAGGCGGCACCCATTTCCTTTACGGTTGCCCCGTAGGATAGCTGCCCCAGGGCGAGGGGTGCCAGGGCAGAGTCGGTCACGCCTCCTTCCCCTTCAGCCAGGTGGGCAAAATGCAGCTTATCCCGCAGGGTGGCAAAGGATTTTTGGGCGCCCAGCTTCTTTAGCACCTGCACCGCCACGGTGTTTTTCGATTTCGCCACAGCCTCGTGTATGGGAATATACCCACTATAAACGTTGGGACTGTTTTTAGGCCATAGCCCAAGGGATGTTTCCTCCGGCACGTCGTCGAAAACGGTGGCGTAGGTGATCAAATTTTCTTCCAGGGCCGGGGCATAGACAGACAGTGGCTTTAGCGAAGACCCAGGTGGGAAATACGCCTGTGTGGCACGGTTTAGGAGGCGATTTCCCACTTTTTTCCCGGCACCCCCTACCACCCAAGTCGGAGGCCAAGCGGTCTTAGGAAGA
>JAZORW010000238.1:0-1814 GCA_045656805.1 Eubacteriales bacterium
GCGTGATCTTGGCTTTGACTATCTGTGGCTGTCCAACGGTCTGGGCTTTAGCTGTAACCCCTGGGACGCTACGGGTAAGCTCTTTGACGGTAAGCAATTCTACCCCGAAAAGCTGGACAGAACCAGAAACAACGTCTTTGAATTCTGGAAGCTGTTCCGAGAAGAATGCGATATTCCCCTGTGGACCCGTGGCACCAACAATTCCGTAGGAATTGACTATTCCACCGACGGGGTGCCCCTCCACGATATCTACACCGCAGATCTGGATATTATGCCTCCCCCCAACTCCCCCTGGGCTGCGCTAAATGACAACTACGGTCTGGAGCTGATGGGCCACATGACCCGCATCTGTGAGCTGCCCGGTCGGGACTTTATGTTCCGATACTATATCCATGACCCCTGGTGGATGAATACACCCTGGTATGACCGCTACGGTGGAGAGCCTATGGATATCTATCTGCCTATGTCCATCGCCCGCATTTCCGAGACGGGGGAAACCCGCTCTGCGGGAATGTTTAACATTCTCTCTATCGACAATACCCGCGGCAATATGCCGGACTCCTGTGTCAACGAGCCCCTGCCCCACATCCTGAAGGCAGAGAAGGACGCCGCCGACGCCCCCGGTCCCCTGGTATGGGTATACCCCATGCGAGAGTACACCACTGCCCGTCAGGTAGAAACCCTGGCAGAGATGAAGGATGGGGACATCTTTGTGTGCAACGCCATAAATGCCGGCTTCCCCTTGTGCACCGTAGTGTCTACTGACAACTTCCTACGTCACGAAGCTTCTCTTTACAAAAAGAGCGTTTTGGTGTCTCCCGTGCCTGAAACAAAAGAAGTGCTGGACCGCCTGACGGAATTGGCCAAGGCCGGCTATGGTGTAATCTTCTACGGCTCACAGGCACGGCTGGACACACTGCCCCAAATTCAGGGCACTGTGTGCGTACCTATCGAAGGGGAGCCCGCCCGAATGCTACGTGCCTGGGAGGAATTCGGCTACTCCATTCAGCACTTCTGTAAGAAGGGCGCTAAGAAGCCCCCCACCATGACAGTATCTCGCTGTGAGGGTGGTATGTTCTTCTCTATCTACAACTGCAATACCACCACAGAGACACGCATGAGGTTTCCTCTGGGTGCCCCCCTGCTGATGGGTGGAGAAACCGAACTGGACCAGGAGGGCTACGCCCACTACCGCTTTAACCGTAGCGAGCACAGAGAGTGCCGACTGTTCGTTAGACAAAACGACGGTATTCTATCCGCAAGAGAAGCAGCGCCCTGCAATGCCAAATATCGCAGAAAGATTCTCGTGGAGGGTCTGGAGGACGCCACGGTCTATTTCTTCCCCGAAACTGACGGGGGCGAGGATATGGCGGCGGTATCTATAGGTAACGTAAACAGTGACACCACCCCCAAGGAGGAGCCCGGTTTCCGTCTGGTTAAGGACGAAGAGCACGGCACCTATCTGGTGGGCGAGCATATCAGCGGCAGTTATTATTTCATGATGGCATTTGCTGAGGATATCAACTAAAAAGCACAAGACAGCGCAAGGTTTTTTCTGCCTTGCGCTGTCTTTTCTGTTATTGGTTTGGTGGGGCCTAAAATAAAATCCTTGACAGTACCTTTCACGATATGATATATTTTTACATACACTCTTTACACACGCGTGGAGGAATTATTTATGAAGGGTTCTAAAATTCTGGCACTCCTGCTCTGCCTGGCAATGCTTTTGCCTGCATTTGTTATCAGCGGTGCTGCCATTACCACCAACGTACCCACCGCATCCCACTACGATACCTTTGACTATGACAGCTTTG
>JAZORW010000239.1:0-3087 GCA_045656805.1 Eubacteriales bacterium
AAGAAGAGTGTCGCCAAGGCTGACGGCCGCGTATTCTCCGGCATCTTGGACGGTAACGGTCATATCGTTGCTAACGTACAGCTGGCTACCAATGGCTACAGCGCTATCAACGGCTTCCTGTTCAATAACGTTACAAACGGTACCATCAAGAATCTGACCATCCTGGGTCTGAATGCCTCTGCCTGGAACGGCAGTGCCGCTCTTATCGGTAACACCTCCGGTGCCACCATCACCAACGTGAAGGTGCTGAACGCAACCCTGGAGCAGAGCAAGGTTGCCGCCTTAGCCCTGTACAACACAGGCTCCACCTTCACCAATATCGTGGTCACCGGCACCATCAAGAACAAGTGTTCTTCCGGCGGCGGTCAGCAGGCAGGCGTTATATTCAACGCAAACGGCTGTACCCTGGAAAACGTTGTGAACTACGCTACCCTGGGATCCGCCAAGAAGGGCGACTTCGGTATGATCGTAGGCCAGCTGGTAACCGCTGGCTCTACCCTGAAGAACTGCATTAACTACGGCAGTGCAAACGTGAACGTAGGTAGCCTTACCATGAGCGGTATCGTAGGTAACGTAACCACTGCCAATGGCTGTGTGATCGAGAACTGTGTCAACTACGGTGACCTGACAAACACCAACGCATCCGCCTCTGAGATTGGCGGTATCGTGGCTATCGCCTCTCAGAACTCGGGCCTTACCATTACCCTGAAAAACTGCGTCAACTACGGTAACATCACCAGTGGCTCTGACGATATCGGCGGCATCATCGGCCGCTACGGCTTTAACCACACCGGCTACAACTCTAACGCATATAACTGTGCCAACTACGGCAACATCACTGGTACTACCAGTGTCGGCGGTCTGATCGGTGAGAGTAACGGTAAGTACTATGCAAGCCAGGACGCACACATCTACTTCCACAACAGTGCCAACTACGGTGACGTAACCGCCACCAACGGCTCCGCAGGCGCCTTTGCAGGTAGCGTTGAGCGTGGTAGCAACGGTGGCAGCTCCTCTAAGCCCTATCCCGTGGACGGTCTGTACCTGAGCGGTACCGTTACCGCCACCGGTGGTGCGAGTGCCATCTTTGGCTGGGTGAACGGTAACTCCGCCGCTACCACCTACGTGTCTCTGAACAACGTGGTGGTGAACGTGACCCTGAAGGCAAGTGCCGATGACGTGCGTATGGCCACTATCGCCGCAGGCACCAACTTCACCAGCACGGAGTCTGCCATCAAGGTGGTCTCCTCCTCCAACTACTACTTCAACGTTAACGGCTATGATAGCACGGGTGCTGCTGTGGACGTTCCCGACCACTACAATTCTTCCAACGTAGCAGGTACTGAGGAGCTGGTAAATTCCACTCTGTCCACCCTGGAGATCATGAACGCCGCTGCTGCCAGCCAGGCACCCAAGGGTACCCCCTGGATCGTAACCGAAAAGGGCGTAGAGTTCATGCCCCAGCTGAAGCTGACCGCAGGTAACCTGACCCTGACGGGTGAGATGACCATGAACCTGAAGATGGCAGCCTCCCAGCTGGAGGGCCTGAATATCGTCAGCAAGGTTAGCCTGACTGACGGTAAGAATACCTGGGAGGGTAACCTGGTGGACGGTAACTATGTGTTCACCATCGCAGGCATTGCTGCCACCGATATGGCAGATGCTAAGAACTATCACGTTGTGTCTACCATCAAGGTGGGTGACGTGGAATATGAGTACACCGCTCTGAGCTACACCACCTATTCTCCCCTGATGTACGCACAGCGCTCCTATAACAAGGCAAGTGCTACCGCAGAGGTAAAGGCGCTGCTGAGCTCTATGGTTTACTACATGTATGCCGCAGAGATCAGTGCAGAGGGCAAATCCAATGCCCTGACCGCCTTCACCCAGGCAACCGGTGTGGAGATGAATTTTGCCTCTCACATTGCAGCCTACACCCCTGAGTTCGTATTCGAGGGTGCACAGGTAGACGATATCAACGCCGCAGGCATCACCGTAGGTGCATACCTGAACTCCGGCGTAAGCCTGGTATTCCAGGTACCCGAGACCGTAACCGGTCTGGCTGTAACCGTAGGCACCGAGACCTACACCTATGAGGTAGCAGAGGACGGCACGGTTACCGTGACCGACTTGCACGCCGCAATGATCGCACATCAGCTGACCCTGAGCTTCACCACCGCTGACGGTGAGATCACCGGCACCTACTGCGTAGCGAACTTCCTGAACAGTGCCGCTACCAGTGAGGCATACACCACCGCACAGAATGAGCTGGCAATGGCTGCCGCCCTGTATATGAGTGCCGCCAGAGCCTACGCCTTGTCCATCTGACAGAGGAGGCCTAAGAATGGAGTACGTAGCCCCTACTCTGGAGTTGCTGGTATTTGATACCGAGGACGTAATTACCACTAGCGAGACCATTATCCAGGCTCCCCCTTCTCTGGAGGATGACCATTTCTAAGGTTGACCCCGTGAGATAACCCTTGTACCCCCGGGGCACCCCGATCTTCAGGGTGCCCTCACACATATCCTTCGCCAAGGCCTTTGGCGACTTTATTTAATCGCATTTTTCCAATCGCATTTTCCAAAAATCAAACATTTTGAAAGAGGAATTTCGACATGAAAAGCAATCGTATCCTTCGACTGCTCTTGTCCTTTCTTCTGGTTATGGGTCTGCTCAGCAGCCTCATGACCATCCTGCCCGCTGCTGCGGAGGGAGAGGAAGAAAAGGCCGCAACAGAGCAGACAATCCCCGAGGCGCCCAACCCCACTCTGAGTGCGGACGCCGATGTTTGGGACGGCTCTACTCTTACTGAGCCCACCAAGACTGCTGCTGACGGTACCATTCTCATCGAAACTGCCGCTCAGTTTATGTACGTGGTAAAGAACGCCACCGCAGACACCACTACCGGCGTTACCTACCGTCTGGTGAAGGACATTGACCTGAACAAGAAGAGTGTCGCCAAGGCTGACGGCCGCGTATTCTCCGGCATCTTGGACGGTAACGGTCATATCGTTGCTAACGTACAGCTGGCTACCAATGGCTACAGCGCTATCAACGGCTTCCTGTTCAATAACGTTACAAACGGT
>JAZORW010000240.1:0-1727 GCA_045656805.1 Eubacteriales bacterium
CCGCTCGCATTGACAATTATATTATATCATACAATGGATAAAATTGCAATATAAAAACACAAGATATTGTCGGAAAGTCGAGAATGAAATTGCACCTTCGCGCGAAAATGAAAGTGCAAATTTTGCACTTTTTATAGCGAAAATTGGTGCAAAAATCTCCGCAAGTGGTCAAACATGTGGTCAAAGGCGAAAAATGGGCTTGTTCAACCCTCGAAGAAGGGAAGAACAAGCCCGTTATGTTTATTGCGAAAACGCGAGATTTCAAGAGATTTAGCGAGAAAATAAAAGAAAATCGGAGGTTCGAATGAACCTCCGATTTTGGTCTGAGTGACAAGACTTGAACTTGCGGCCTCTACCACCCCAAGGTAGCGCGCTACCAACTGCGCCACACCCAGATGTCTTAGGGGTTCCCCATTTGACCCTGTTATTATAGCATGGTGAAATGGGGTTGTCAAGGGTTATTTTCGGTTTTTCTTGGATTTTGGTGAGGATATGGAAAATGGGCCCTTTGGGGGGCAGAGGGAGAAAAGAAAACCGCCTGACTGGGGTCAGGCGGTTAGATAGGCTTTGATTTTGTCAGGCGGATGCCTGACGGTTTTGTTTTCTTATTTTTCCTCGGCCACTTGGGTGGGGAGGTCCTCCGGGGAGGAGGCCTTTTTTGCCGGGATGGCATCGTAGTCATGCTCGCCCAGGGCCAGGGCGATGCAGTAGAAGAATGCGGGGTAGATATTAAAGAGGTGGTTATCCAGCAGGCTGACGCCCAGGAGCGCCAGGATCAGCATACCCAGGAAGAAGCGAACCCCTGTCATACGGTGGATAAAGATGCGAAGAGTGGCACCGCGGTAGACCAGATAGGAAACGCCGCACAACAAGCCACCGGCACAGAACAGCTGAATGATGGTGTTGTGACAGAAGCCGGGCAAGAACCAGGACATGGACACGAAGGGGGCAGAGTGGAAGCCGCCGCCAAAGAGGGGATACTCACGGAAGATGTTATAGGCCTTCTCCCAGATCTCAAACCGCAGGGAGTCGTCCAGACCTACGTTGAGATAGTGGCTGAACATGGCGGAAATCTCCTGTCTGAGAATCACAAGTGCCAGGCATCCCGTCACGAATAGGGAAATGGCAAAGGTGCGGTACAGACGCTGATGCCCACCCCAGAAGCACACGGCAACCAGGCATACGGCGAAGACAACCACACCCACCAGCACGCCGGAGCGACACAGGGACAGCACGATACACATCAGGATCACGCAGGTCATGGGGAAATACAGCCAGCCACGCTTTTGGGTGGCGGATAAGTAGAAGATGGGGGGGATCAGGCAGGTGAGGAACCCACCGTAGTTATTATTGATGCCCCAGCCGAACATAATTTCGGTTTTATCCAGTGCACCGTCCACAATGACGTCACGGACATAGAAGATATAGATCAGCTCAAGGAACAGAAGCACAGCCACCCACAGGCAGGTGTGGCAGAAGTAGTCCACTGTCTTAGGGTCTCGGTCCAGACCGTGAACGAAGAGCAGATAAATGCCCACCCAGCAGAAGAGGGTGATAAAGGCGTAGAGCAGGTCCCCCAGGACGTAATCGGGGGAGAAGATCCCGTTCAGCACCAAGCCCAGTGCCAGGGGGATCAGGAAATAGGTGAGGCGGGTGCGACGGGTGAAAATGCGGCTGAAGCCACCCCACAAAAGGAAGTGCGCAACCACACCCAGCACCAAGTCGGA
>JAZORW010000241.1:0-3111 GCA_045656805.1 Eubacteriales bacterium
AAGAACGGACGTTTCCCATAACTATGCCATCACCTATGACTTCGGCGAGATCGCCGTCTACCCCAGACCCATTACCATTACCTCCGGCAGTGTGGAAAAGGTGTATGACGGCACGAGCGTCTCTGCCGGGGTGGTAGAACCCACTACACCCCCTGCCCCCGACACAGGGCTTCTGCCCGGTCACCACGTGGAGGCAAGCGGCTTTGTGACCTATCTGGACGCCTTCGCACCCAAGCGTGCAGACGTGACCCCCGTGGCAAATACCTTTACCGCATGGATCTTTGTAGACGGCGGTGGGGATATTTCCTATAACTATGAGATCACCCTGGATTTCGGCACCATTGCCATTTATCCCAGACCCCTGACCGTCACCTCAGAATCGGTCTACAAGGTCTATGACGGTATCTCCTTCACACCCGCTGGTATCACCTATGCCCAGGAGGCAACCCATCCCGCAGTTACGGACACAGGATTACTAAGCATCCACACCCTGTCGGTAGGTGGCTTTGTGACCTACGAGGATGCCTTCGCGCCTAAGCGTGCAGACGTGACCCCCGTGGCAAACACCTTCTCCGCCGCTGTAAAGGTTAAGCATGACGAAGCCGTGGACGTGACCCATAACTATGAGATCACCCTGGACTTTGGTGAGGTCGCCGTTTATCCCAGACCCATGACCCTCGCCTCCCAGTCGGTGAATAAAACCTATGACGGGATTTCTGTAACGGCAGACGCCGTTCAGCAGAAGGAGCCCCTGGATGGGGCAGCAGAGGGGCTGCTGGAGATCCATACCCTCCTCACCTCCGGCTTTATCACCTATCTGGATGCCTTCGCACCTAAGCGGGCTGACGTGACCCCCGTGGCAAATACCTTCTCTGCCGCCGTGAAGCTAAAGGATGACGAGACCGTCGACGTGACCCATAACTATGAGATCACACTGGACTTTGGCTCTATTGCCATTTATCCCAGACTCCTCAACGTGCTTTCCTCCTCCGGCACGCACTTGTATGACGACACTTTCTTCTCAGTCGAAACCTACAATATCATCATAGAAAACAACGAAGAATACGACTCTGTCGCTGGCGAGGATAATACATACGGTCTGCTACCTATCCATACCCATGAGGGCTACAATTTCACAGAAGTGCGAGACGTAGTGAAAAAGGCGAAAAACGATTTCCTTATCCGCATCTTTGACGGCACGGAAGACGTGACCCATAACTATGAGATTGGGTACCGGTACGGAGAGCTGACCGTCACCCCCAGACCCCTGACGGTCACCACCCATGACGGGGAAAAGTATTTTGACGGCACCAACCTGACCCAGACGGGTCACACCGCCCAAATGACGACGGAACAAAAGCCGGGCGAAGGCCTGATTGACGGCCACACCACCGCGGCCATCGAGGAAACACTCACCTCCATTCTCAACGTATGGGAAAGCGGTGTGGATAACGTATTCGAGATTTCCGTTTCTGCCGACGGTGGCACCCGTGACGTAACGGGCAACTACGCCATCTCCTACGATTGGGGTACCCTACAGATCTATCCCCGCGAGATCACCATCGAGATCGCCAACGCAGAGAAAGAATTTGACGGTGCTCCCCTCACCTCCGATCTGGTTGAACAGGTGGGCGGCATGGGTATGCCCGCAGGATATACACTCACTGTCACCGCAGACGGCTGGATTCGCCTGGTGGGCACGGTGGATAACAACCTGGTATCCTGGAACGTTATCTGTGACAGTGCCCCTGAAAACACCCGTGTTATGGAGAACTTCACCCTGCTGGAAGCCCTGGGAGGTACTCTCACCGTCACTGTGCGTGAGCTGACCGTCACGGCAAAGGATGCAGAGAAGACCTATGACGGCACCCCCCTCTATGCACCCCAGGAGATCGTAGAGGACATTAACGCCCTGCTGGAGACCGAGGGCTTTACCTGGTCGGTGGTAGTAGGCGGTAGTCAGACGCAGGTGGGTGTCAGCGGTGCTGTCATTGCACAGATCCGCATCTGGCACACCTACGACTCTCAGACAGAGGACGTGACCCACTGCTTTGATATTACAAAGGAGGACGGTGTCCTCCGTGTAGGAAAAGAGCGACTGGTGATCCATCTCTTCAACCTGAGTAAGGAATACGACGGCACTCCCCTATATTATAAGGATGGCTATTGGTACATCCTGCCCGCTGATAAGCCAAACAACTTTGATTCCTTTGAGATCCGGCTAAAGCTATCCGGCTACGGTCTGACAGAGGCAGGCGAGCTGGATATGGAAGAGCTGTGTGAAGCTATGATCGCAAACGGCGACCTGATGATTTACGAAAAGGACGGGCAGGGGGGTCTTACGGATGTAACCGACTCCTTCCTCATTGAGCTGGTGGGCAAATGCACCATCGAAAAGCGAGAGCTGGTATTGACGGCAGACTCTGCCTCTAAGGTCTTTGACGGAAAGCCCCTGACCCTAACCAATAATGACTATTCAATCACCCTGGGTGAATTGTTGCCCGGCCACACGATTAAGTCCATTACGGTCTACGGCGAAGCACAGTGGGCAAATACCGAGAAGGAGAGCTACATCGATCCCGAGAGCATCGTTATTATAGATGCCGACGGCAACGAAGTAACCGATAACTACTCTATCACCTGCCTGAAGGGTCTGATCACCATTCTGCCCGACGACTCACAAGCCCAATAACAAAGGCACCTACGGCATCCGCCGTAGGTGCTTTGATTTTAGGGGATATACCGGTTCGAATAAAACCTCAGCAAAAAACAGGAGCACCGCGAGGATGCTCCTGCGGAAGCTGGGTATTCACCTGCGGTGAAGATGTTGCTTCCTGAAATCGTCTCGCCAGCGGACGATTTCACAGGAAGCACATGCGGACCAGCAGAGAAAACCTGCGGTTTTCTCCCGGTCAGAATCAGCAACCTCAGCAAAAAACAGGAGCATCACAAGGATGCTCACCCAGAAGCCGGGTATTCACCTGCGGTGAAGATGTTGCTTCCTGAAATCGTCTCGCCAGCGGACGATTTCCCAGGAAGCACATGCGGACCAGCAGAGAAAACCTGCGGTTTTCTCCCGGTCAGAATCAGCAACCTCAGCAAAAAACAGGA
>JAZORW010000242.1:0-4963 GCA_045656805.1 Eubacteriales bacterium
GGTTTTTCTTTTCCTTTTACATCTCAAAGCAGAAGGTTTCTCTTACAGCACCTCAGGCTCCTCACCTGTCCAGTGTTCGAAATACTTGATCCCTCTCCACCGTCCGTCAAGTAGGGCACGGTGGGTGGTTTCCAGGTTGCACCACTCGTCAATGCGGGAGAGGCCAAAGGCACGCCAATCGGAGAAGAAACGGTTGATCTCCTCGGGATCGTATTCTCCCGCCAGCATAGTCTTTCTCTTCAGGCGTACCCATCTGATAGACAGGCGGTTCTTCTCCACACGCCACAGGCGGAGGGGGTCCCCTGCCACAGCCTGTGCAGCCTTGTCAAAGAGGGAATCGTAGACGTCCAGCAGCTCCTCACGCAGGAAGGCGTGGAGGGGGGCGTCGTTAAAGCCCACGTGAATATTCTCCTTCTCCACCGTATCGCACAGCAGATCCAGATACTCCATCAGAGCAGGTGCGGCGGCACCGTAATAATACTCCATAAACTCCCGCTTATGCTTTTCAATATCGCACCAGGGGTTCCAGAGCAATTTAGATAGCAGATACAGGCGCAGCTCGTTAAAGTCTACGCCACCGCGGGAGGCACCGTTTGCCTGCTCAAACACACCGCGGACGTTATTATTTGCCATGGCCTGCAGATTGGGTTGCAGCACCCGCCAGTTGGGATGGGGCGTAGGATAATGGGCAAAGCAGGTAGTATAATCCCATATGTACATTCTGTCGCACACCTTGCCCCAGGCACGCAGATCGTCGATAAATTTCTTTTTTGTGCCGTCAGGGCGTGCCACAGAGCGGCTCTCATCGTCACAGGTCTCAAAGGGATGGGCAAAGCAGGCCTCAATAGAGCATAGTCTGACGCACACGTTATGGCGATTCCGCAGGGTCTTAGGCACGGGGCGGGAATAGGTATATGCCAGGGTATCGAAAATTACCTCCGGGAATTCCTCCTCCAGCTCCTCTGCAATCCGGTTTACAAACTTTAAAATAGAGGCGGCGGGAGAGCCTTCTCTCTCGTCCAGCTCACGGCAGGCGTCACAGGTGCAATAGTTGCCCCAGTCGTTTTGGGAAATGGAAATAATGCGGGCATCGGGGCTATCCAGCAGTGCCTGACGCACCGCCTCTTTCCCAATGCGGTATACGTCGGGGTTAGACAGGCACAGCTGGGTGCGTCCCTTACCGATCACTACACGCTTACCGTCTATTAGAGGGAAATACTCAGGGTTGCTCTCCCCGTATTTCTCAATGGGCACCAGGTAGGAGAAGGTATGTACGTTTCTCCAGGCGTAGCTAACGTGGCCACCCATACGGGCGGGGATGTCGTGTCTGGCGCCATTGAAACGGCACTTTACAGCAAAGCGGCGGCTCTGCACCGCATCTGCATAGTTATGCTCACGGTATTCGAAGGTGGGGCACTGGGACAGGTCGTAGTCATCCCCAACACTTAGTTCGCAGATGGTGGGGATCTTCTCACAGGTGGGGGTGAAGAAGCGACAGCCCAGTCCCTCCAGGAGCTCATACACACCGTAGATCACACCGCGGCTTCCGCCACGGATCATCAGCTGATGTCCGCAGGAGAGAATGTGGAAGCCATCCGTCCCCAGATCCTTCTCTGAGGCACCGGCACACGCCCCTACACAAATGCCCCCACGAGTGGGGTCATACGCCTCGATCTGAAAAACGGCACAGGTAATGGCACCTAAATAATACCGCAGCTCCTTGGCTGCAAAGAGGGCGGTGGACTGCTTATCCTCCAGCTCCTCCCGGCTTAAAAATATACTGACCTGAGCCACTCTATCCTTAGCAAGTAACACTCGTTATCCTCCTGTCAGGGCTACGCCCTGTTTTCTATATAACTATATCATGTCACGCCCAAAAAGGCAATTTATTTTTCCAAAAAAAGATGGATTATCTACCCAGGTGCAGTCTCTTAAATTCCCCTGGGGTCATACCCGTGTGGCGTCTAAAGAAACGGACGAAATAGCTCTGATCCTCAAAGCCGCACTGCTTGGCCACCTCCCCCACTGTTCCTTCGTCAGAAAACAGATAATATTTGGCATAGGAGAGCCGCAGCTCGTCCCTGTACTCCATAGGGGTCTGCCCGTAGGTGCTGCTAAACAGACGGCGGAAATTGGTGACACTCATGTGAGCGGCCTCGGAGAGCATCTCCAGGGTCAGGGGCTCTCTGAAGCGACTGTCCAAAAGTGCCTTCGCGGGCTGAAGTCTGCGATGCATAGGCGTTTGGCTGCGGCTATCCTGCACCTCGCTAAACAAGAGCTGCAGGATCTCGTATACCAGACCCACACACCGCATCTCATACCCAAACTGCTTTTCTCCAAAGAGCTGTACCAGCTCTCGAAACAGACGCCGACAGGCGTCAGGGGTCACCGTACGGTGGATCAGCACGTCCATGCCTGAAGCGGCGGGGTCAGAGGCGTCCCTGTGAATATGGAAATTGACGGTGTAGTGATGGTATCTGCCCTTTGGCACCGCCACGTAGGCAGAGTCCTCAGGCAATAGGGCTATATCCCCTGCCCTCAGCACACGCCTCTGTCCGTTTATAAAGCGGTATTCCGCCTCGCCCTCCAGCACCAGGCACAGTCCGTCTATCTTTCTGCCCATCGAATAGTCGCATGGATGGGTGGCGTCCAGAACGAATTCGTGGGCCACTGCCACACGGCCAACGTTGAGATAAAAGCTATCTGATAAATGTTGCATACACTCACCTCCACCTCCTGTATACCATAACAAAATGCGCATGTCAAGCACAAAGTGGACAGATTGTCCTAAAAGTGGTCAATTTCTCTATTGAAGGGGGGTGCATATTGTGATATAATGCCATTGTAAGACCCCATTCCACACCTAAAAAGGAGAAACAAAATGAGCAAGGCAAAGATCGCAGTGGTATCCCTTGGCCATTACATTTATTTCAACCAGTTTGAGGGACTGAAGGCAGAGCTGATGGAAAAATCTGCCCAATTCATTTCCTATATCGACCAGAGCAAATGCGAGGTGTTTGATGCAGGCTACGTGGACTGCGTGGAGGAGAGCTTCGATGCGGTACGCCGTCTGAAGCGGGAGGATCCCGACTTTTTGTTTGTGATCCTGTCCACCTACGTGCCCTCTGCCGTATGTGCCCCCTTTGCCCGCTATTTGAATATTCCCCAGGTGCTGGTGGGAATTCAGCCCCTGAACCACCTGGATTATCGCCGCACCACCACCTATATGCAGCTGGCAAACGACGACATCTGTGCCATGCCAGAGATCTCCGGTGTGTATGAGAGACTGGGCGTGCCCGTGCCTGCCTGCATCGTGGCCTCCTCCTCCCAGGAGGAGCATATCCGCCGTGAGGTAAGCGAGTGGGTAGATGCCGCCTGCGCCCTGGCAGCCTTCAAGTATGAGACCATCGGTTATCTGGGTCATACCTACGAGGGTATGTACGATATGCACACCGATCCCACCGCCTTCTCCCGCACCTTCGGCTCCCACGTAAAGATGCTGGAAATGTGTGAGCTGATGAAGGACCTAGAAAAGGTCACCGAGGATGAGATCACTGCCAAGAAGAAGGAAATCCGTGACATCTTCGAGATCTGCGACCCCTCCATCGACCCCCTCACCGACTACGTGCAGGAGGATGACCTAAACCTGTCTGCCAGCATTGCATGTGCCCTGGATAAGCTGGTAGCAGACAACCGTCTATCCGCCCTTGCCTACTACTACAAGAGTGAGAACGGTAACCCCTACGAGGAGGTAGCCGCCAACCTGATTCTGGGTAACACATTACTCACCTCCGCAGGTATCCCCCTGGCAGGCGAGGCAGACCTGAAGACCGCTGCCGCCATGATGATCATGAAGCATATGGGTGGCGGTGGCTCCTTCGCCGAAATCCACCCCTTTGATACCGATGACGACGTGGTGCTGATCGGTCACGACGGCCCCCACAACATTCAGATCTCCGAGGGTAAGCCCCGCCTGAGAAAGCTGAAGAAATATCACGGTAAGTCCGGTGCCGGCATCGGCGTAGAGTTCTCCCTGAAGTCCGGTCCCATGACCCTGCTGAGTATCAACGTAGACAGAAACGGACAGTTCCGTATGATCGCCGCCGAGGGTACCTCTCTGCCCGGCGACATCCCCCAGACCGGTAATACCAATACCAAAATGACCTTTAACTGCCCCGTAAACGAGTTCCTGGCCCGCTGGTGCGAGGCTGGCCCCACCCATCACCTGGCACTGGGCACCGGTCACCACGTAAATACCCTGCGTAAGTTCGCTAAGATCGGCGGCATTGAACTGACGGTCGTAAAGTAAGAGGTGCTATATGTTCCATACAGTAACCCTGGAAATCAGCCTGAAGCCCTTTAAGCAGACCGACGAGGACTATATCCGTGGGGTCTGCCGTCAGGTATTTACCCAGTGGAGAGCCCTGCTGAAAAACAGAGATACCATTTCCCTGATGCTGTGGACGGGAGACGGCAGTGAGATCCTGGACTATACGGGAGACGAGGAACGTGAATTTGAATGGTGCAAATTCATGGGAAACGCAAATCACCCCCTCCGCCCGGATACCGTGAAGAAGTCCTACTCTCTCCACGGCTATAAGCAGTACTATATCCAAAATCCCCCCACCATGACCTACGGCATCCTGAAGACCATTGTCAGGTGCATCAAGGAGGAGGGCAATACAGCCTTCCCGAGTGCCACCATTCTGGTGGGTGAAACCTTTGACATTGGGCCTGAGTTTGCCATCTCCGACTTTAAGTACAACCGCCACAAGGAGATCAACGTGGGGCGGAAGTACCTGGGTGACTGCGGATTTATTGACATCACCGTCCCCCTGAAGGCAGACGATTATCCCTACGCAGGCTATCCTGACGGAATTCCCGAGGGTACCGCCTTCGGCACCTTCTTTGGCAGACAATGCTCCCATTTCCTGCCCGATATGGGCTTTGACTATCTGTGGCT
>JAZORW010000243.1:0-1338 GCA_045656805.1 Eubacteriales bacterium
GTCTATGTCCTGCGTGGCGCTGGGACTGGGTGAGATCCTTGCCCGTCTGCCCGAGGATATCCCCCCCGCATACCGCAACGTATCTGAAATTTTTATCAAGCAGATCTACTCTGCAAAACAGGAGAAGTCTAACCAATGAAACAGAACAAAAAGAAAAAGACAGACACCCGTATGACCTGGTATAGAATAGGGGCTTTGCTGACGGCTCTGCTGCTTTTGGGCGGCTCTGTCGGCGGCGTGCTTTATTACATTCTGTTTTTCTAAACCGACCGGAAAACAAGGCTCCGCCTTGACAAAATAAAAAGACGGCAATCCGCAGATTGCCGTCTTTTTTCTTAGTCCTTGGGTGCGTCGAACAGGGTGGGCTGCCCTGCCGTAGGTATATAGGGAATGCCCAGATGGTCGTATGCCAGCTTGGTCACGCAACGGCCACGGGGGGTGCGGGAGAGGAAGCCCAGCTGCATCAGATAGGGCTCGTATACGTCCTCGATGGTCACCGCCTCCTCGCCTGTGGTGGCAGCAAGAGTTTCCAGACCTACGGGACCACCACCGTAATACTTGATAATGGCGGTCAGCATCTTTCTGTCGGTGTTATCCAGACCCAGGGGGTCGATATCCAGCATCTTCAGTCCCAAACGGGCAATGTCAGCGGTAATGACACCGTCACCCTTGACCAGGGCAAAGTCACGGATACGCTTCAGCAGTCGGTTGGCAATACGGGGGGTACCGCGAGAGCGGGAAGCGATCTCCAGGGTGCCTTCTTCTGTAATTTCAATCTCCAGTAGCTTTGCACTTCTACGCACGATGGAGGCAAGCTCCTCGGGGGTGTAGATCTCCAGCTTTAACAGCACACCAAAACGGTCACGGAGAGGGGTGGTCATCTGTCCTGCACGGGTGGTGGCACCAATCAGGGTGAAATGGGGCAGGGGCAGACGGATGCTTCTGGCACTGGGGCCCTTACCGATGATAATATCCAGGGAGTAATCCTCCATGGCGGGATACAGGATCTCCTCGATCTGGCGGGACAGGCGGTGGATCTCGTCGATAAACAGCACTTCACCCTCACCCAGATTGGTCAGGATTGCAGCCAGATCTCCCTGCTTTTCAATGGCAGGACCGGAGGTGACGCGGATGTTTACCCCCATCTCGTTGGCGATGACGTTTGCCAGCGTGGTCTTACCCAGACCGGGAGGGCCGTAAAGCAATACGTGATCTAGGGCACTCTGGCGTCTTTTCGCAGATTCAATATAGACCTTCAGGTTTTCCTTTGCCCCCTCTTGGCCTACGTATTCATCTAGGGTTTGGGGGCGGAGACTTACCTCTGCCGTGTCTTGGTCG
>JAZORW010000244.1:0-1085 GCA_045656805.1 Eubacteriales bacterium
GTCACCCGAGCCAAGCGGCTGGTGGTGCTGGTGGGCAGAGAAGAGATACTCGAACGCATGATTGCAAACAACCGTCCCGACGGTCGCTATACTACCCTGAAGGAACGTGTGGGGCAGTGGATGTGACAGTTTTCTCTTGAAAAAGCTTTCGGCATCATATATAATAAGATTTATAATCGCAAAATTTGACAAGAAAGGAGTCCTCTCATGCAGACCAGGTTGGGTATTGATCTGGGCGGTGCAAACCTGATGGTTTCCACCCCTGACAGCGGCATTATTTACCGTGCCCCCTCTATGATTGCCCAAGAGCGTGATACCAACCGTATCGTAGCCGTGGGAAACCAGGCAGAGCAAAAGCTGAATCTGCGAGAGCCCTCCCTGTATTATAGCCGCCCCTTTGCAAAAGGGCTGACGGCAAACCCCCAGATCACCGAGGCGGTGATCGCCTCCTGCATTTTATCTGCTAATGGCTACCCAGGTCAGACAGACGTTCTCTTGTCTATTCCCTGTGATCTTTCCGATTCGCAGGAAGAAATGCTTCAGAGTATGGCTGTCCGTGCAGGGGCAAGACGGTGCCATCTGGTGTACGCCCCCCTGGCGGCACTGGCAGGCTCCTTCCTACACGTTCCCAAGGCGTGCCTTGTGGTGGATATCGGTGCGGCTGCTACCCGTGTGATGCTGCTGTGCCGTGGGCGTATCTACTATATGAAATCCGTGCCTATCGGGGGGCAGGCTCTGGACCGTGCCATTGCAGACTACATAGCTAAGAAACGGAAGATCAAAATCAGCCTGAGAACGGCAGAGGATGCCAAGATCGCCGTTGGCTCCACCTACGGTGATATTCCCCTGAAGTATATGGACGCTACAGGCAGAGACGGTGCAGATCGCCCCGTTTCCTTCCAGATTTCCACCCGGGATTTCTACGATGCCGTGGAGGAGCCCTTCGGTGCCATGCTGGAGGCTATTTGGGTGGCTGTGACCAAGATCCCCTCGGAATGCACCCGTGAGGTGTTTGAGCTGGGTATTCAGCTGACAGGGGGCGGTGCCCTACTGGACGGTCTGGATAAGGCTGTGGCCGGTATCAC
>JAZORW010000245.1:0-7522 GCA_045656805.1 Eubacteriales bacterium
GAAATGGGGGTGCGGAGAGTGGAATATTCGCCTGTGGCGAAGATGCCCACGTCTTGGCAGGTGATCCAGCTCCCCCGCCTTGGGCGGGGCATGCGAACCCACGGTTCCGTTAGGAATCACTAGTTTTCAAGACTTTTTGACAAATCCGAGATTACCGCAAAATAATCGAAAATAAAAGACAATAGAAAACGCTGAAAACTCAGACGAGGCAAGCCACATTCTGTCCGCCAAATCCGCCGCTACGGATTAAGTTGTTAGCACCATTTACCACAAAGCAGCCGAGAGTTCAAGGAGAACGGATATACTTGATTCCTTCCGCCGTTGAAAAAAGTATAATTTTTTCTAATAAATCATCTTTTTTCTCAAAATGACGTTTGCGGCTATTGACGTTACAGAAAAATGTAGTATAATATATGTATATGATGTTATAATTTACTACAAAATTATGTAATGATAAGGAGGTGCTTCTATGGTTGAAAATTCAATAAAAGTCTTTGCTTCCGAGGAGTGCCTTCTGCTTTTGTGGTTGTTTGACAACTTGACACCGAGTCGATATAAAATTAGCAATAGATTTTCACAAGTAGATATTGCAAAAGAATTCGATTGTAGCCCTACCACAGTTAACAAACGAATTAAAGTATTGCAAAATGCTAATTGCATTGAACTCGATGGAAAAAAGGGATATATAATTACCGAAAAAGGCAAAAACATTGTTAGATTAATGAAAAAAATAGAGAGTCTTGATGGAGGAAATAAAAATGGCTAAAGGAACAAAGAAGCAAGAGGCACTCTCCGTAAATCGTCTTATAAATGAGGTTTTGGTAGCACAGTTAAGTATACCACTTCGACAGATTGTTAATGATACAACCTTCTCGAAATATACAGGTTCGAAGCGTCCTGATATTTTGATTTCGGAGTTTGAATATGATGGAACAAATGACGATCAATACATCAAGAATCTTGTTGCATACGCAGAAGCCAAGGACGATTGCGCGGTTGATGATAAAGATTGGAAAGATGCTATTAGACAAGGGAAAATTAAAGCACCTAAACTCGGCCTTCCATACTTTATAGTAACAAATTGCAAAACCACATATTTTTACAATGCAAAAACCTTAAACCAATTAACTTTAAATGGAAATCCAATAAGAGAATTTCAAACTATTGATATCTACCGTTTGATAAAAAACAAATTAACCGCTAATCCGAACCTTGATGCTATAAATACCAATGTCGATTCAATTTCTACTATTTCAGAAGCAATATTTAATAAGAAACTTTGGGAATTGGCAGGCGTATACCGTGGTATCAGTTTTAAAGATAATGCTCAAAAGATAGACTTCACTGTGGGCTTTGTTGCTTTGGAATACTTTGAAGAAAAAGCAATAATAGACGGTAGTAAAGACGAATCTAAAGTGTATTGGTCATCGTGTTCTGATAAAGTTGATGAAAAACTCAAGAATAATCTTTGCGGTTATATAAAAAGGTTAGAAAATGAAACGGATTTCAACGAATTTAAAAATGTAATGGAGGTTGTACGTCAAGCTATTGAGGGAGATAGTGAAACAAAACCTATTATATCCATTGCAGATGTCAAAAAGATATACACCATAATTGACTCAATGAAACCCTTGCACGGTACAGGATTTGATCTTTTTGGTGCAGTGTATGAAAAATTTGCCAACTCCAAGGAAAAGAAGGATTTTGGGGAATTCTTTACTCGCAGACATTATACACATATATTCGCGAAGTTGCTATTGCGCGAAGAGGAAGTCTTCGATGAGAATAGTAAATTTAACGTGTTAGACCCCGCTTGTGGCACGGGCGGTTTCCTTACAGAAAGTTTCAAGGTTCTTAAAAACTCTTACGAAAAATCAGGCACCTTATCCGAGGATGCAAAGCAATTTCTTTCTCAAAATTGTTTTTATGGCGTCGACATTCGTGATGAAAATATTTCAAGAACCAGATTAAATATGTTTTTGGTAGGTGACGGTCATACCCATATGTATGCAGACGATTCTCTTCGTCCATCAAAAGAAAAAAGCAAAAATATATTAAGTAAAAAGTACAAATATATAATAACCAACCCTCCTTATGGCAACGGTACAGTTAAGGCTAACACCAACGCACTTACAACAACTCGTTTTGAAGTAGCATTTATTTGTAAAATAATCGATATGCTTCAAACAGGAGGCAAGGCATGTGTTATTACACCAGATGGTGTGTTAGAAAACCCTTCATATAAGAAGTTGCGTAAGGAAATTCTTGAAAAATGTGAGGTTTATGCAATTGTCTCCTTGCCTAAATTTGCTTTTGCACCGTATACAAAAGAAAAAACATATGCATTGTTTTTGAAAAAAAGGAACAAGTCTATAACTAAGATTCAAAGCACACCTGTTTGGATGTATATCATTGACAATGACGGCCTTGCCAATTCAGACAAAAGGTTTCCAACCAAGCTTAGGAACAACAGAAATGGATGGAAACATGATGAAATATCTGGATGGGTGAGCACAGACGGTATGGAAATGCCGGGATTATTGGAAACACGATGGCTTACATTTGACGACAAGAACAATCCTTCAGAGTGGATTGATGAGAAAGGAGTTAATCACAAGGATAGAAAAGGAGGACAGATTGATATTAACACAATTATGTCCGAAACATACCATACCTTGCTACCAGAATTTTATCTCAGACCATATTCTCCTCATTATATACAACTGGATGATTTTAAAGCGGAATTGAACTCGATAGAAAAGGAAATGGAGAGTTTGCTAAATGAAATTTCTTGAGATTTTTAATGAAATTGAAAAAGGAAACTATGCCCTTACCGATGAAGCAATATATTCGTCTTTTTCAGAAGATATTGATATGATTCCAATATACGGAGGTAATCAAGACCACAGGAAGGTGGAGCGAAAAATATCTATAAAGGCCAAAACAAAAAAGAATCAGCCGATTACTGTTTTTGATGGAGAAGGAATAATTATCAGCTTAGATGGTAGTGCTGGATGTATGACATATAAATCAGGAGAAAAATTTGCCTTGAACCATCACGCAGGTTTTATTACTGTCCGTAAAGAACATCAGAAAGAAGTTAATTTGGAATATTTTGCTTTATTCTTCCAAAATCACTATAAGGACTTAGCAGTTAGTGATGGATCTAAGACATTATCGTTACAGCAGATATATTCCGAAGATATTGATTTGCCGGATATAGAACTACAAAACGAAATCATTAATGCACTTAAAAAATCGTTTTCTACAATTAGTGGCTTGGCTTCACTAAAAGCAAAGGTGTTGGATTATTTGTCTAAAACGGTTGTCTGTCCAGAAGAACAGTATACAGAGAAGAATGTTCCCTTAAAAAGTGTTGTAAGAATAATACAAGGACACCAAATAACGGATGAGGAAATTTACACACATGAAGGTAATATTCCAATATATACTGGTGGAAACGATGTAAAAGGATATTGGAACAAAAGCATAATAAACTTAAAAGACCTACCGTGTATTACTTACGCAACTAAAGCTTTCGATGGAGTTGTTTCTATTCAAAACAGTATTTTTGATGCAAACAATACTGCAGTTCTAATAATGAAAAACGAATACAAAGATAAAGTGAAATTGGCTTGGTTACAAACTGTTTTGCCTCAACTGTTGCTTCAAAATACTACAAGTAATGATGGAGTAAGTTACCTTAATAAGGATATCGTATTGGAAATATGTATTGATATTCCTAAAGGAAAAATACAAGATAGATGTATAGAAAGATATTATTATTTATCAAGTTTGAAGGAAAGAATTGAGCGTATAGAAGAAAAATACTCTTTACTTTTGCAAAAAGAAGTTGTTTGGAAAGTGTGACAATTAATTGATTTAAAACACAAACAAAAGTGCAATATATGTATTAATTTTTTCTGGACTTTCTCCTCTTTCTGTGGTATTGTGTTGTGCTAACAGGAGGTGCAACCTATGGAAAGCATTATAAAAGAGCTGTGGCACGGCAACATCATACCCGGGGAGGACAGCAGAACGAACTCGAAGGAGATGAAAGAACTCCTTGGGTACATGGCACGGCATCACGAGGACTTGGAGAAGAGCTTCACTGAGAAAGGAATATTCGCCTGTGGCGAAGGAGAGATTTTCTCTCGCAGGCAACTAGGTATTACGGTGGCTTCGGCTGGCTCGCCAGCGTAACACCAAGTTTTCCAGTTTGTCGCAGCTCAAAAACAATTCACGGGATTGTTTTTGACCGCTCGCCCTCGCATAGGCAAAAAGAAACACCCCCGGGATGGGGGTGTTTCTTTTTGGCGCAGGCTGAGGGATTCGAACCCCCGTGGGCTTTCACCCAAACGGTTTTCAAGACCGCCTCGTTGTGACCACTTCGATAAGCCTGCGGATATTAAGCGGGCGAAGAGAAGTGTATTGCCGAAGGCAATTCCACTTCGCAACATTCGGCGTTAGCCGAACTAAGCCTGCGGATATTAAGCGGGCGAAGAGAAGTGCATTGCCGAAGGCAATTCCACTTCGCAACATTCGGCAATAGCCGAACTAAGCCTGTATATTACTCACACAGTATAGCACAGGATGCCGCGGTTTGCAATAGAATATTTTGGCGAAAGGGGGGAGGGATTGTTTTCTGTGGGCAAATAAATACGGCGGAGCCGTAAGGGACGACTCTGCCGTGGGGTGCGTTGTCAGCAGGGTAGGGTTAGTCCAGGGAGTCTTGGTAGCGGTGGGCGGTGATGGTGCCGTTCTCTACCGTCAGGCGGCAGATGCGGGCGGTGCGGCGCTCCTCGTAGCCCTCCCTCGTGGGGCTCTTATAGTCTCTGCCGTGGTAGATGGCGTAGTAGGCGCCGTCGTGTCTGATGACGCTGTGGTGGCCGGTGCCCTCTTCAAACTCGTTCTTGATAATGACGGGGGCGAAGCCGCCGTCCTTTGTTGCCTTCACAAAGCTTACCTTCTTCAGGTCCTGCTCTGCGGTTTTGGCTGCGGCATAGCCGATGTGGTAGGTATCGTTTTTGTAGCAGCCGCCGCTGTACATCAGGTACTGCCACTCACCCTCCCTGAACCAGAAGGGACCCTCGATGGTGTACCAGTCGCCCTTTGGGGGGTGACCCGTGGCAAACAGCTCCTCGGGGAAGCTGGGGGTGATCACTTCCTTAGGGTCATACTCGGGGGTGTAGGGGTCGATAAATCTATCCACGAAGATACGGGTGCCTACCAGGTCGCTATCCACGTTATTCTTGGCGTACCATAGGTACAGCCCTGCCTCGGTCTTTACCATATGGGAGTCGATGCTGAAATGGTCGTAGAGGCACTTTTCCTCCCCGAAGGGGCCCAGGGGGGAGGTGGCTTTCGCCACGTGCATAAACTGTCTGCCTGCCTTCGACTCGCAGGACACGTACATATAGTAGGTATCCTCAAGCTTGATCACCGAGGGCGCCCAGAACATGTGGGCGTCCCGGAAGGCGGTGACCACGCCACGGTAGGTCCACTCGCCCAAAAGGGACGTGCTCTCATAGGCGATGACCCCGGGGTCGGCGGTGATATACAGGTAAAATCTGCCCCCATCCTCAAAGATAAAGGGATCGGGCTGGGTAGGGTGGCCTTCTGTAAATGTGAGCTTCATGGGTGCCTCCGTTAAGCCTTGGTGTTGGTGTGTTCCTTATGCTTTTTCAGGTTGGAAATGACGATGCCCGTGCTGGTGAGCAGGAATGCCAGCAGATACTGCCAGCGCCAGATGTCCTCGCCCAGCAGTGCCGCGCCGAAGAGGCAGGCAAAGAGGGGCTCAGTGAACTTAATGATAAACAGCTTAGACAGCTCGCCATGCTTCAGCACGCTGTACCAGATGCAGTAGCCCGCTACGGTAGCGATGCAGATGTAGGGCATGATCCAGAAATTGCGGTCAAAGGCGTAGGTCATACCGCCGCCCATGCACGCACCCAGCACCCACAGCACGGCACCCCCAAAGAACTGGGAAATACCCGTGCAGACGATGGGGGAGGTCTTACGGAACACCTTCTTGCTAATAACGTTGGTAAACACGGTGCAGAAGGAGGCGCCTAAAATCATGACGTCACCCCAGTGGAAGGTGAAGGTGCCGCCCTTGAAGTTCAGCATCACGATACCGGCAAAGCCAAGAAGGCTGGCTAAAATCTTTTTCGCCGTGGGTCGATCCTCACGGATAAACAGGAAGGAGAAGCATACGTAGAACAGCACGCCCACCTGCTTAATGAGGGCGGTCTTGGAGCTGTCTGTAAACAGCAATCCACCGTAGGAAAGACTGTAATGCAGGATCACCGAGAAAAAGCCAATCAGCAGAATAGAGGGGATGGTGCCCTTGGTGGTGGCATAGCTGGACTTATCCCGCAGACCACAGTACAGGCAGATCATGCCGCCGCTGATGGCGAAGCGGATGCCTGCAAAGACGAAAATGTCGGCTGTATCCGTCACGTGATAGGCAGTAAAGCCCACCTTGACAATGGCATAGAGTGACCCCCACAGCAGCATGACGAGTAGGGTCAGGAGGATGGTTTTTCTTTTGCTCATAAGATGCCTTCTTAATTTTGATGGCGTTTGTCGCCAAAATACAAGGGTATTATACCATGAATTAGAAATAAGTCTACATATTTTGTAGTTTTCTTTCGAAAAGAGGCACCCGTGGGGTGCCTCTTTTGGGTACGGGCGTGCCCGTGGGTTATTCCTCGCAGACGGTGAGAACCACCTTGCCTACGTTTTCACCGCGCTCCAGGATGGCGTGGGCCTCCTGTGCCTGGGTGATGGGCAGTACACGGTAGATGGAGGGACGCATGGTGCCGTCCTCGATCTTGGGCCATACGTTTTTACGCAGTTCAGACAGGATATACGCCTTAAAGGCGGGGGTACGGTTACGCAGCATGCTGCCCACCAGGTGCAGTCCCTTGGTCAGCAGGGGACGCAGGGGGACGGTGGTTTCAATGCCCGCAAGGGTGGAAATGACGATCCAGTAGCCACCCCGTGCCATATAGGGCAGGCTCTTGCCCAGGGTCTCACCGCTGAGGCAGTCCATGGATACGTTGACGGGGGTACCCTTCTGCTCCTGATCGGCAAGAACGTCCTCTACGTTATGGGTGGCGGAGTTGATGATCACGTCTGCCCCCAGGTGCCAGATCTTTTTTTCAATCTCCTCAGACAAAACGGAGGTGATCACACGGGCACCGAATGCCTTTGCCATGGGAATGGCAACAGAGGCCAGACCGCTGGCACCTGCGGGGATAAAGGCAGTCTGACCTGCCTCCAGGTGTCCCTCAATAAACAGGTTCAGGTAAGAGGTGGCGTATGCCTCGGGCAGGGAGGCTGCCTCCACCATGGTAAGACCCTTGGGCACGGGCAGCAGCATATCCTGCTTCACTGCCACGTACTGGGCGTATCCGCCGCCGCCCAGCAGGGCGCAGACCTTGTCGCCCACCTGCCACTCGGTAACGGCGCTGCCGATTTGGCAGACCACGCCTGCAATCTCCAGGCCCATCCAGGG
>JAZORW010000246.1:0-6151 GCA_045656805.1 Eubacteriales bacterium
CCCCTACGACCTACTGAAGCTTTCCTCCACCGAGGAAAACGCATAAAAATGCTCCCGAACCACAGTTCGGGAGCCTTCTTATTTAAAAAGCAATGCTTTTTTATTTCAGTTTTCTTGCCACTCTGTCAAGGCCTGTCACCTTTAGGGTACGCTTTGCCAGATAGCGCAGCTTAATCTTGGTGGGGACCTTCTGTCCTTCCCAAACTCTAACACCTTGAGCACTCCAGCTTGAAAGGAATTGGCTACGGGTCCCCTGCCGTCTGGTAGGTGTCACAAGAGAAGGATTATATTTACACCAGGCATCATAGCCGGTAGGCTTAGTATATACCTCGTCGCCCAAATTTTCTATAATTTCCTTGCCTTTTGG
Source organism: Eubacteriales bacterium (assembly GCA_045656805.1). GTDB lineage: Bacteria > Bacillota > Clostridia > Oscillospirales > CAG-272 > UBA1740. The sequence continues at coordinate 368 of JAZORW010000246.1, forward strand.
GGTACGTAGGATCAGGAGCGAGGTGCCCTTATCGTCAGCCAACTCAGGGGCATCCTTCTCTACCTTCCATGCATCAGCCAACGTCAGGTCAGAGGCACAGTGGTCTCCCTTAGCCACGCACTGATAGCAGGAGGAACGCAGGGTCGCATCTCTGCCAAAGAGGCGCAAATAGGCGTTTAACTCATGACTCTGGGACAGCTTCTTACCGCTGACAAACTCAATAGACAAGCTATAGTCATGCCAGCCACGCTTTTTATCTCGGAAGGAGACCTTAGAGATAGGTCCGTAGATGCCAACAAGATACTCAAGATAAGATGCCCATACCCCGGGAGAGGGCACACCGTGGCAAACGAAATCCACCAGGGTCAGCCCTGAGCGAAGGCCAGCCTTGTCAGCCAATGCCGCCACAGCATTTACCTGACAGGGAGTACCGCAGAACAGGACCTGCTTCCCTTCCTTTAGGTCGGCCAAAACACCCTCAAATGCATCCTCTGTAGAGGACTGCACGTATTTGGAGGTCAATAGGGGAATTAACTCTTCACGGGTTGTAGCACGCTTATGGGATACCATAAAGTCTTTATCAAAGGCGGCACCCCATACTACACCACCGGCCTCTATCATCTCGGCGGCTATATGATAAAACAGGCCACCGGAGGAGCTCTGCCGTCTGATGTCCCCATTTTTGGAAACCGCCAACAGTGCCTCTGCGGGCTGAACTGTCACAGTCTGCATAGCAGGGCAAACCTGCTGGCAGAGGGTGCAGGAAATACACCGCTCTTCACTGACCACAGGTACCCTGAAGCCATCCCGATTGTCCTGCATTTCGATAGCACCCTTGGGACATACCGTTTTGCAGGCGGCACAACCCGTACATGCGGCAGGGGAAAGAGAGAGAATACTCTTATATCCTTTTTTCTCAGTGGGAGTGTGCAGCTCCCAATTCAGTGCCTTTAAAAGGAAGTCAACGGAGGTGCTGCGACGTCCCTCCAGCTCTGCCCGAATCGCCCCATAGTCCACGGGGGTCTCCATGACCTCTCCCAGTTTTTCCTGGGAAACCTCTCTTACGAGACGGGGGTTCAAATGGAAATTGTCTAAAAGGTCGTATAGACGAGAGTTTTTAGAGGTTGCGCCGTCTGCGGCATCTCTTTCAAATACGCAGAAGGGCTTTTCAAAAATCATAGAGAATACCGAGCCATGGAAGGAATCGGTAAACACCAAAGAGGCGTGCTTCATAAGGCCCACGAATTCGCAGGGGCCCAGGTCATACAGCCGCTCTCCACTCCCCTTTTCATCACCGGGTATATATTTACCCGCGGCATGGGGAATGATTTTAATCTTCAAATTTTTCTGTTTGCAATATTCCTCGATATGCCTTCTGTAAGACAGGCTATTGGAGAAGAAGAAGCATACTGCATAGGGCTCCTCCCCTGCAAAATGCTCCCCGGCCAAACCGTCCCAGTGATGCTTCTCCAGAAGAAGCGTGGGGTCCAGCACCTCTTTGACAGGTGCCACCTGATAGGGCTCAAGATATGTATTTAAGAATTTCTGTGCGGTTTTCTCTCGCACGGATACGGCATGGAAGCGGGCAATGGCAGGAAGCATTACCTCACGCTCCCTTTGAGAGAGGTCGTTTCTTGCAATGCTTGCCGCATAGGCGATCCGCCTGCAGGGGTCCTGCACGTCCATCTGTAAAAATCCCCGTCTGATTGCGTTGGGATTCCACACCTGGTCTGAGCCGGAGATAAGGGCGTCATACTCCCGAGAAAGCTCGGCCATATTTCGGTCGGTATATCCCTTATCGTCCAGACGCACCTTCTCCATAAATTCACAGAACAGCTTTCTGCGAACGCCCAGCGGGGCGTTCTTTTTCCGTTTCAGCTTCCGCAAAAAGGATTCAGTTACCCTTTTAAAAATCTCGCCCACGGAATACTGACGCAGCTGAGATTTCAGGGAGGGGTAAACGGGATTTACCCCGCCGGAATATTCTACGATATCTACCCGACAATCGGGAATGCCGCATTCGAGAGCAAGTTCTTCGATGACGGTCTTCAGTGCATAGCCCTGCAGAACGCCGCCCCAATTGATATTGCCGTAAAACAAGGTCAGAATACCAATCTTCATTTTGCTCTCCTTTGCTTTTTTATAGGGCACCGCCCATTACCATTTTGCGTTGTTAGCCTTCTTGAACTTATACTTTCTGATAAATCCCTTTGCCATATGGAAGGGGAACATCACACTGGCCAAGAAACGGTCGAACAGATTTACCATATGGCGTTGCTTCAGGGCAGAAACGATTTCGGGCATATCAGAGCGCCAATACTCCATTAATGCCCAGCGCATCACCTTTTTGCGATGCTTATAGAACCAATCCACGTCAAATACCTGCCTGTACGCATCCAGCTGACCTGCCAGATGCAGATTCAGCATAGTACGGAGGCACTTACGGCAAGAGGTGCAATTCTTAGATTCGCCAACACAGACTGTCAGGCTTCTTTGGGGCTCATCAAAGGGGGCAATAAATGCCACCTTCCCCTGACGTGTGGTTTCCCCGCCCACCTCTTCATACCGCAGATTCTGGTTAGAGATCAGGGGCAGGATCAGAATCTCATACTGCGCAGGTCCCTTAGCACTGAATGCGAATTCATTATAAGGGAAGCCGGAAGCAAAGTAGTAAAGAGAAAATAACTTCTGCACAGCCATAGGAATGGACAGGGTACGGAATACGTGGGTGGCCATATGGTCCTGATGCAGGAATTCATTCATATTGCTGTCGCAGGTAAACAGCTCCAGCCCCAGACGCTGGGTCACAGGATAGAACTTCTCACAGCACTCCCTATACTTCCGTCTGCCATCCTCTCCCCCGTACATACCGAATGCACCGGCATTGAACAGGCACGCATGGGTCAGTCTCAGGGGGCTGCCCTCTGCGTGAGATAGCCCTTTATATACGCTGTAGAAGGAATCCACGCCGCAGGAAAGACCCGTACCAACGGCGGTGGGATGGAATTCAATATGCAGACGCTCCGCCTGAATCTCAATAAAGGAATACCGCTTGGCTACGTGCTGAGAAATAGCAGGGATCAGGTAACTTGTCAGCTGGTGGTGCAGCCGCTCGGAAACGGGTGCCTCACTTACCAGAGAATACCCATGCTCCATAGCGTACAGTAAGAGGCAAATGATGGCGGCGTCTGCCACCTCGGTGACCAGATACTGCTCATAGCTCTTTTCCACCTCGTAATACAGGGGATAGACCTCCTCCTTATCACTTAGCTTCAAATCAAACACCAGGCGTACTCTATCCTCGGGTGTATACTCAATGCGGGGCTTATGAATCAAAATATGCTTCATAAAGATACTGTCCTCGTAAGTTTTGTTTCGCTTGAATTAAATCTCTTCTTCCACTTCCGTAAACTTCTTTCTGTGGATCAAGGACCCCAGCAGATATTTCGTAGTGGGTCGCATCAAGAGCAGTGCCGTCGCTATGCCTACGCATACGTAAATTCCACAGCCAACGTAAACGTTGTCCATAAAGCCGGTAAGCAAATAGGTCACCAGCATAATGCCCAGGGACAGGTAGGAACGCAGACCGTAACGCCATTCCTTCTCCATGATCTCGCAGGCAAAGAACCAGATCAGCATAACCACCAGGGTAGCAACGGCAAATGCGAAGATGGTTCCCACCAGCAGGTACGCCAGCGTATTGGCAATAAAGGCAACAACCACCATACTGATCATCATGATCAGGTACTTCTTCTGCTTACCCTCTGCCTTATACTTATTCACGTAGATGCCGTTTACCAGCATGGCAAAGGCCTGTGCTGCAAACAGAGGGATCATGGCATGAATGGAGGGTAGATAATGGGGCATGATCCAGTGCAGGATCAAATTGATGGGGAAGGCACCTGCTACAATGACAAATGCGTAGATCAGGGTGGCATCCTTTATCTTTTTGATAGCATTCAGGCTGGGCTTTTTGCAGAATACGTTATACATGGACACCGTAATGGGCGTCATAAAGGTGGCCACCAGGTTTTCCATGCTCACCGCAAAGGAGAAGTGGGAGAACTGCACGTCGTCCATCAGATAATTGACAAACCACTTGGAGATCGAGGAGAAGAAAGAGGAAATGAATACACCCAGCATCAAAACGAAGCCCAGGCGCACGTTTTGACCCATTTCTCTTCCGCTGACGATCACACTCTTTGCAAATGGGGTCTTCCTGTACAGGAAGGCTGCCAGGATCACCACCACGGGAATGATCAACAGGGGGCTGGACAGGATGTAATATACGTAATTATCCGTCCGCAGAACGAAAATCAGGAATACGTATGCGAAAAGGGTCAGAACACGGTTGGCATTCAGGGCAAAGCCGTATGCCTTATATTCACCGGTTGCCTGATAGAGCATCTGGAAGTATTTGATAATGTTTGCGAAGAATACGCCCAGTCCTGCTACCATGATCAGGGGACTATGTATGAGCAGACCTATAAGCGTGACCGCAATACCCACGGGCAACTGGAAGATCAGGTAAGAATAGAAGTTTCTTCCCAGATCCTGAGAGGGGATCGTTTCTATATCTTTTCCCCCGTATTTTAGATACATTCCCCGAATGTATCCAAAGGTCAGCAGCTCTGCAAAGGATGCCATATACAGCTGGTATTCCTTCACCGCCGCATACGTTCCGTAGCTGGTGTATTTGGGGAGTAGGAAATTGGTCCCCGCCACCAAAAGCGTATAGGCAATATTAGCTAAAATGATGCGAAATAAATTCTTTTTCATGACTTAGCCTTACTTCGTTCTAATTTCAAAATAACCGATTACCGCTCGCGTCCGAATGCCACAAACATCCATGTCGGTCGACAGAGAACCTCTTTATTTTCTCACGATCCGGCAAGCAAGCCAAACGGTTTTGTGAGATATGCCCACAGGACACACTTATCCATAATAAACATTATATCTATTGTAACATAATTAATATATAAATGCAACTGTTTTCTTCACAGATGCGAAAAGCAAAATTCTCTCGCTCTTTTGCGACGTGACTCCCTGTAATTACAGATCGTTTTTTAAACTTTAGCAACGAAAAAGGCTCCCAAACCAAGGTTCGGGAGCCTTCTGTTTTTTGCATGAAGGTCTGCAAAGATTTTATGAAATTACTTGCTTGCCTCTTCGATGGCAACAGCACAAGCCACGGTCATACCAACCATGGGGTTGTTACCTGCACCGATCAGACCCATCATCTCAACGTGGGCGGGCACCGAGGAGGAGCCTGCAAACTGGGCGTCGGAGTGCATACGGCCCATGGTATCGGTCATGCCGTAGGAGGAAGGACCTGCTGCCATGTTGTCGGGATGCAGGGTACGGCCGGTACCGCCACCGGATGCTACGGAGAAGTAGCTGACGCCGTTCTCCTGGCACCACTTCTTGTAGGTACCTGCAACGGGATGCTGGAAGCGGGTGGGGTTGGTGGAGTTACCGGTGATGGAAACGCCAACGTTCTCCAGCTTCATAATTGCAACGCCCTCAGGAACGTTGTCAGAGCCATAGCACTTAACCTCTGCTCTGGGGCCCTTGGAGAAGGGCTTCTCTTCCAGAACGGTAACAGTCTCGGTGTAGGGATCGAAAGCAGTCTTTACGTAAGTAAAGCCGTTGATACGGGAAATGATGTATGCAGCGTCCTTGCCCAGACCGTTCAGAATGACACGGAGGGGATTGGTGCGGACCTTGTTTGCGTTGAGCGCGATCTTGATTGCACCCTCAGCAGCTGCAAAGGACTCGTGACCT
>JAZORW010000247.1:0-4410 GCA_045656805.1 Eubacteriales bacterium
ACCGCTTGGCCTCCGACTTGGTGTATTCCTACCTTTTAGCCACCAGGGCAGAGCTGTTTTTCGTGGGGCGTGGGTATACCCTGGGCATGGAGGGAGAGCGGGTGGTCTATCTGCGTCCCACCTATCTTTTTTCGGGGGAAGCAAGGCGAGAGGCAGAAGAGAGAATGGAGGCGGCGGCAGAGGCCTTCCTATCCACCCTGCCCCCCCGGCAGGGAACGAGAGAGGGGGCAAAGGTGCTGCACGACGCCATGATAGAGGCATTTGAGTATGATTATACCCACAGTGTGTATAGCCCCTATGAGATGCTCATGGGGGGCAGTGGGGTGTGCCAGGCGTATTCCCTCTTATTTTCCTATTTGGGCGAGAGACTGGGGCTGGAGTGTGAGTGCGTGCCCTGCTTTGCAAGAGCCCATCAGTGGAATCGTGTGAAGGGTGGGGACGGGTGGTACCACGTGGACCTGACCTGGGACGAGGTGGAGAGTGAGGGCGAGCAGGTGAGCCACACCTATTTTTGGCTCTCCCGGGCGGAAATGGAGGAGAAGCACGGTCGGGAGGGAAGCGGTAACAGTGAAGAGTGAAGAGGTGGAAGGCGTAAAAGGGGGAAGGACAATCTCTCTGTCATTTCCTCATGTAAAAAATTCTTGCAAAACAGAAAGAATAGTGATATAAATAATATAAAGTTTTTACGATAATCTGTCCGGGGGTGCCCGAGAGGCCAAAATTTTACGAAAGGACGGTTGACACAGGGCATGGCATGCGAGATAATCTTTAACAGCCAGCCAGACGCTGATTGCCTGTCCTTTTGTGCTGCAAAGGATAAAAACAGTTAACACTAGGAGCAGACTGCCCGATGGGCAGTCTGCTCCTTTCGCATTTTTGTGATAATGGAGGAAAACACAAATGAAAAAGATCCTTTTAACCCTGATGGCACTCCTGCTCCTTGTGAGCGTGGTTTGCCTGTTTACAGGCTGTACGGGGGAAGAGACTCCCGGGGAGGAAAGCACCCCAAAATACTCCCAGGGCCTGGCATATGAGGTTAACTCTGACGACGCCACCTGTACGATTACGGGCATGGGCACCTGCCAGGACACAGTCCTGAACATTCCCTCTCAGATTGACGGCTATGACGTGACCGGCATTGGCGAAAATGCGTTCTGGGCGTGTAAAGGCCTGACCCAAGTGACCATTGGCAGTGGAGTGACCAGCATTGGTAAGCATGCGTTCGAGGGGTGCACAGGTCTCACCAGCATTACCATTCCCGATAGCGTGACCAGTATTGGCTATTCTGCGTTCGAACGTTGCTCTTCTCTTGAGAGCATGATACTGCCCTTCGTAGGCGCAACCCCAAATGGAACGTATTACACGTACATGGGACATATCTTCGGTTCACCCAGCTACAGTTATAATAGTAGGTATGTTCCTGAAACTCTAAAATCTGTCACTATTTTGGGCGGTAGTATCGACTCCCGTGCATTCTATGGCTGCGACAGTCTGACCAGTGTTACTTTAGGTGCAGGTGTAACCGGCATCGGTTACAATGCGTTCTATTCCTGCGGCGGGCTGACCAGCTTGACCATTGGTAGTGGCGTGACTGGCATTGGCGACTATGCGTTCGAGGGTTGCTCGGGCCTGACCAGCATAACTGTGGGCAGCGGTAATCCCGTCTATCGCAGTGCAGGGAACTGCCTGATAGAGACTGCCACAGGGACCCTAATTTTAGGATGCAAAAACAGCGTGATTCCCACAGACGGCAGTGTGACCGGCATTGGTGACTATGCGTTCTATGGTTGCACAGGTCTCACCAGCATTATGATTCCCGATAGTGTGACCAATATTGGCGAGGGGGCGTTCTATGAATGCGACGGCTTGACTCAAGTGACCATAGGCAACGGGGTGGAGAGCATTGGCTACTCTGCGTTCGAGGGTTGCACCGGGCTGACAGCAGTGCATATTACGGACCTGGCGGCATGGTATGGGATCTCTTTTAGCTCTGCTTACGCCAACCCCTTATGCTATGCAGGAAACTTATATCTAAATGGCAGCCCGGTGGCTGACCTGGTAATTCCCGAAGGCGTGACCAGCATTGGCAAGCGGGCGTTCTATGGTTGCACTAACCTACAGAGCATCACGGTGGCGAGTGGAAACGCAACCTATCATAGTGCAGGGAACTGCCTGATAGAGACTGCCACAGGCACTCTCGTTTTAGGATGCAAAAACAGCGTGATTCCCACAGACGGTAGCGTGACCGGCATTGGCGACTATGCGTTCTGTGGTAGTACAGGACTCACCAGCATTATCATTCCCGATAGCGTGACCAGTATTGGCTCTTTTGCGTTTGAAGATTGCACCAGCCTGACCCAGGTGACCTTCCAGGATCCTGATGGTTGGCTTGTATATTCGAGATTGAACGGACAGAAACATCTGACACTGACGGATGCGGCTGTCAATGCTACACATTTGAAATATACCTATTGTGATTACACTTGGCAAAAGAACTAAAAACAAAAAGAAAGAGGCTGGAGACAGCCTCTTTTTTTATTTTCCTTGGTTTTACAGCAGATCTGCGATGTCCAGGACCAGTTTTTCGGTCTTTTCCCAGCCCAGGCAGGGGTCGGTGATGGATTTACCGAAGGTGCCCTCGCCGATCTTCTGGCAGCCGTCCTCCAGGTAGCTCTCGATCATCAGGCCCTTGACCAGCTTCTTAATATCGTCGGAGTGGCGGCAGCTGTGGAGCACCTCCTTGGCAATGCGGGGCTGCTCCTGCCACTGCTTACCGGAGTTAGAGTGGTTGGTGTCGATAAGGACGGCGGGGTTGGAAAGTCCTGTGGCGGCGTACAGGTCGCACAGCTCACGCAGATCCTCGTAGTGGTAGTTCACGTGGGATTTGCCCCGTCTGTCTACGTATCCACGGAGGATGGCGTGGCTCAGGGGGTTGCCGTGGCTATGCACCTCCCAGCCACGGTAAATGAAGGTGTGGGAGCCCTGGGCGGCACGGATGGCATTCATCATGACCGACAGGTCCCCTGCGGTGGGGTTCTTCATACCTACGGGGATATTGACACCGCTGGCGGTGAGACGGTGCTGCTGGTTTTCCACAGAGCGGGCACCCACGGCGGCATAGGACAACAGGTCATTCAGCAGGCGGTGGTTCTCGGGGTAGAGCATTTCGTCTGCACAGCCAAAGCCGGTTTCGGTCAGGGCACGGATGTGCAGCTGACGGATGGCAACCAGACCTGCCAGCATATCGGGGCGCTTCACGGGGTCGGGCTGGTGAAGCATGCCCTTATAGCCCTCACCGGTGGTGCGGGGTTTATTGGTATAGATGCGGGGGATGATCAATACCTTATCGCACACTTTATCCTGCAGCTTCCGCAGGCGGTGGATGTATTCCATGACAGGCTCTTCATGGTCGGCAGAGCAGGGGCCGATGACAAGAATAAACTTGTCGGATTCCCCCGTAAAGACGGCGGCGATCTCAGCATCTCTTGCTTCCTTCGCCTTTTTCGCTACGTCGGTGACGGGGTACATCTCCTTGATCTCCTGGGGGATGGGCAGCTTTCTTATGAATTCCATATTCATGGGTAGGTTCCTCGCTTGGATATATCTTTTTCTAATTTTTAGGCTTTGGGTTTATCAAAGAGGGCACGGCGTGCGGTGGAGGTGCGCATCATCTCGCGCATGCCTTCACGATCCCCCTCTTCCAGGTAGGTGCGGAGCTTCTCCAGCTCAAGAGAAAATAGGTCGATCTGCTCCAAGAGGGTCTGGCGGTTCAGTAAAAACAGCTCGCTCCACATGCCGTCGTTAATACGGGCGATACGGGTCAGGTCACGGAAGGAGTCGCCGGTGTAGTTTTCCAGCCCCTCCCTTTCAGCGGCGGTCATCAGGCACACGGCAATGCAGTGGGTCAGCTGGGATACAAAGCCTACCACCTCATCGTGGTCGGCACTGTCCAGCTCTACCACACGGTGGAAGCCCAGCTCTTCGCCCAGGTCCTTAATTGCCTGAATTCCCTCCGGGGTGCTGGTGGGGGTGGGCACCACGATGTAGTTGGCGCCGCGGAAGATGGCGGGGTCGCTGTTTTCCACGCCCCCCACCTCCTTACCCGCCATGGGGTGGCAGGCTACAAACTCTACCCCCCGGGGCAGGTGGGCAGAGACACGGTGAATGACCTCCTCCTTTACACCCGTCACGTCGGTGACCAGGGTGCCGGGGGTGATGAGGTGACCGTTTTCCTCCACCCAGTCAAAGAATGCCCCGGGATACAGAGCAAAGACGATCAGGTCTGCCTCCCAGATCAGGCGTGGGGAAACGCCGATGGCACCCTCGCAGATCATGTTTTCTTTCAGGGCGTAGTCAATGACCTCCTGCCGTCTGGCAAGGGAAGTCGGAGGCCAAGCGGTCTTAGGAAGA
>JAZORW010000248.1:0-4482 GCA_045656805.1 Eubacteriales bacterium
ACTGCGTGTAGCTTATCCAGATTATCCTTCAGCAGCTGCTCCGCCCACTTATAGGCTCTGTCAATGATCTTTCTGATTTCGCGGTCGATCTTAGCGGCGGTTTCCTCAGAGTAGTTCTTGTCAGAGGAGAAATCTCTACCCAAGAATACCTCTCCGTCGGAATGCTCGCCTACCAAACACACGGTACCCAGCTCATCGCTCATGCCGTATACGGTAACCATCTTGCGTGCAATCTTAGTTACCTGGCGAATATCCTGGGATGCGCCGCCGGTATAGTCATCAAATACCAGCTTCTCGGCAATTCTGCCGCCCAGGGTCATAGCGATCTGCCCCTCCAGCACCTTCTTGTATTCACTATACTGATCCACCTGGGGAGGCGTTAAGGTATATCCCAAGGCGCCCTTGGAAGAAGGAATAATAGAAATTCTGCTGACGGGATCCAGCCCGGGAATGAGGTGAGCAAGAATTGCGTGGCCTGCCTCATGGTAGGCAGTGTTTTTACGGTCACGCTCATTCATGACCTTGTTCTTTTTTTCAGTACCTACCAAGATCTTTAGAGTTGCCTCCTCGATCTCGGTCATACCGATCAGGGACTTTCCTCTACGGGCAGTCAGAAGGGCAGCCTCGTTTAAGAGGTTTGCCAGGTCTGCCCCCGTAAAACCAACAGTCGTCTGGGCAATGCGGTGAAGGTCCACGTCAGGGCCCAAAGGCTTTCTGGCACTGTGTACCTTCAAAATATCTTCTCTGCCCTTCAGGTCAGGGTAATTTACTGTGATCTGCCTGTCAAAGCGACCGGGTCTGAGCAGTGCGGGGTCCAGGATATCAGGGCGGTTGGTTGCCGCAATGACGATAACACCCTCGCTACCGCCGAAGCCATCCATCTCTACCAGCAGCTGGTTTAAGGTCTGCTCTCTCTCATCGTGACCACCGCCAAGGCCTGCACCTCTGTGACGGCCTACCGCATCGATCTCATCAATGAAAATGATAGACGCAGGGGATTTTCTTGCTGTTTCAAAAAGGTCACGCACACGAGAGGCACCTACGCCCACGTACATCTCAACGAAATCAGAGCCGGAAATGGAATAGAAGGGAACCCCTGCCTCACCGGCCACAGCCTTTGCCAGCAGGGTCTTACCGGTACCTGGAGGGCCTACTAACAGAACGCCTCTGGGGATTCTGGCACCCAAGCGTGCAAATCTCTGGGGATTCTTCAGGAATTCTACAACCTCCTGAAGCTCCTCCTTCTCCTCGTCTGCGCCTGCCACGTCAGAGAAGCGAACAGGGTTCTTTTCGCTGGAGCCCATCTTCACCTTTGCACGGGCAAAGCCACCCATCTTACCGCCCTTACCTGCATGTGACATCATCAAAATATAGAAGACAACCACAGCACCGATGAGAATGATATAGGGCAAATAGGTTACAAACCATGAGGTCTTCTGGGGAGGCTCAAAATCGTACTCCACAAGAGTACCGTTTGCCATTGCCTCATCTGCCAGCTGAGCGATCTCCTCCAGCTGGAACTCGTAATTAAAGCGATAGACCCTTTCCTCAGTCACAGGCTTTCCTGCGCTATCGTACTGGGGCTCACCTGCCTCGTTCAGCTTGTGAACCTCAAGTGTGATCTGTGCCTCGTCATCTACAACAAAGGAGACCACCCTACCCTCATGGAACAGGGTCTTCATTTCACTGTATATGATCTCATCCTCCGCCCCGCGTAGGTTCATAAGAACGGCTGCCCCCAGAACCAGACTTAGCATCAGGACGAAAAAGAAGATTATATTCTTCTTATTTGCTTTCATGAAAAACGATACCGTACCTTTCTTGGCGGATTATCTCCGTCAACCCTTGATTGCTTTAGGACTCAACACTCCGACGTATGGCAACGCGCGGAATTTTTCGTCATAGTCAAGACCGTAACCAACCACAAACTCATCGGGAATTATTTTCCCCACAAAATCCGCATTATACTCTACAACACGGCGACTGGGCTTATCCAGCAGGGTGCAGGTTTTAACGCTTCTTGCTCCCTTCAGACGCAGATACTCCACCAAATGGGAGAGCGTGCGTCCGCTGTCAATAATATCCTCCACGATCAAAATATCGCACTGGTCAATATCGCCACGGCAAAGATCCAGATGGATATTAATGTTTCCGGTGGAAACTGTACCGTCACCGTAAGAAGAAACCTTCATAAAATCGATCTCTACGGGAATGGTAATCTTCTTCATCAGGTCTCCCATAAAGACAACAGACCCCTTCAGAATTGCCACCATCAGCAGTCGCTTCCCTGCATATTCCTCATCAATTTCAGCGGCAATACGGTCAACGATCTGGGCAATTTCCTCTTCATCGACCAGCTTTTTAGATACTTCCTCTATCACAGTTTTCCTCCATCGTAAAGCACAGTAGCAGTGCCTGACTATCCTTTTTGCCTTCACTCCCGTCACGGGGCGGGAAGCCCGGAACCCAAATAATCCCCTGACCGTCACAAACCATCGGGTATCTACGCCTCTCGGTCACAGGCATTTTCAGGTCTGAGAGCATACGTTTCACCTTATGGGTCATACCACCGTATCGGTAGGCATCGCCGTCCATACGGCTACGGACGTAAAGCTCGCCTTTTATTGTATCAGGATCCAGCCTGATTTGTGTCAATTTTCTGTTACTTTTTATGCCGAAAAACATGTCTGTGTCAGACGCATTTTTCAGCAAAAACAGTTTCATACCGTTACACAAGAGGTTTTCCCCAGGCTGTAACGGCGTAGGGTCCATACCACAATCACTCTCTCCCACTTGGAAGAAAAGAGCATCTCCGTCTAAAACCATCACCACACCGCCCGGCAGACCCATCTCTCGATAGCTTCTTTTCTGGCAGATCAGTGCATAGGCAGTCTTGGTCAGCTCCATAGTCAGGGCATCTTTTGACGTGCGAACCTGATCGTACAGCACACGGATAGCACGCATGGCGATCGGCAATGGTGCCGCGGCAATAGCAGGTCTGAGGGCATCCTTACAATGGCAAGAAATCAGCTCTACCGCCTTGGAATGCAGATATTCCTCATCGCTGACCAGCCCCTCTATCATGCAACTTATGTTGCTAATAGCACCTGCATGCACGTTGTCAAGACGGGGCAATATCTCATGGCGAATATAGTTTCTCGTGTAGGTGGTTTCACAGTTGGTGGAATCCTCTACAAAGGAATACCCATGCCCCCGCACGTACTGACGTACCTCCTCCCCCGACAGGGAAAGGAGAGGGCGAAGATACCGACCACGCACCTTTGGAATTCCGCACAGACCCGATAATCCCGTGCCCCGTGCCATACGGAACAGGACGGTTTCCACATTGTCCGTGGCAGTATGTGCCGTAGCAAGGTAAGCCTTTTCGCCATAGTGGCTCAGTTCTTCCTCATATACGGCATATCTCAGGTTGCGTGCTGCGGTTTCGATACTTTCTCCACAGGCCTTTGCACGAGACCTTACGTCTACGTGCACTACCCTGCACTCAATACCCAGATCCTCACATAGGTTTTGACAGAAGGCGGCATCTCTGTCAGCCTCCTCTCCCCTGAGTCCATGATGGACGTGCAAAGCCGAAAGTGAGAGCTGAAACTCTTCTTTTAGAGCATTCAGGGCAAGCAAAAGCCCCACGGAATCGCCCCCACCCGATAGAGCACAAACGATATGCACACAGGAAAGCTCACGCTCACCCAGAAAATCTCTAACGTGCAAGAGAACCCTTGAGAGATCAGTATTCACTTTGCTGCTCCCGCTCAGAGGGTGCCAGATCACAGAACTTAGTATGTTGGGGAATCCATTTCATTTTCACTGTGCCGACGGAACCGTGACGGTTTTTAGCAACGATGACCTCCGCAATATTGATCTGGTCCACAGGGGTGGTTTCATCCTTTGCCTCGTAATAGCTGTTACGGTACAGGAACAAAACCATATCGGCGTCCTGCTCAATAGAACCGGACTCACGCAGGTCGCTCAGCTGAGGTCTTTTATCTACTCTGCCCTCAGGGCCACGGGAAAGCTGTGCACAGCAAATAACGGGAACTCCCAGATCCTTTGCCATGATCTTAATATTTCTCGTGATCTCACTGACCTCGTTTACACGGTTATCCAGTTTTCTACCCGATTGCATCAGACCCAAATAGTCAATGACTACCAGCCCCAGCTTACTGCCCACACGGCGAAGCTTAGCCTTCATCTGTACGGGGTTGATGCTGGAGGTATCGTCGATCAAAATATCCATTTGGCTTAGTTTAGCCGCAGCATGCGCCAGCTTCTTCCAATCCTCGTCGGAAAGCTCCCCTGTACGCAGCTTCTGGCTATCTACCAGGGCTTCGCTGGCCATCATACGGTTTACCAGCTGCTCTGCAGACATTTCGAGAGAGAAGATGCACACCGTCTTTTGAGAGCTGGCTGCAACGTTAGTCGCCAGGTTCAGGGCAAAGGCGGTCTTACCCATACCGGGAC
>JAZORW010000249.1:0-1777 GCA_045656805.1 Eubacteriales bacterium
GGAGTCAAAGGCGATGGCGGTAAAGGTCTCGTCGGAGAGGAAGCTGAGAACAAAGGCCAGGCCGTAGCCCACAGCCAAGAACCACATAATAGACACGCCCGTCATGGCACGCAGCAGTGCCAGACCTACCGACACCGCCACACCGCAGGACAGGGGCACCGTCAGGGCTCGCCTGGGAATGGCACCTGCGGTGACGGTCTCCACCTGCTTTACCAGCACCTGAATAGCAGGCTCTGCCGCTACCAGGAAATATCCGATCACAGCCCCTGCCACAGGCAGTATCCAGCGGATATCAGACCCGCCCAGGGTCTGCCCCATGAGATACCCCGCAGGCATAAAGCCCACGTTGGCACCCAGAAGGAACAGTGCCAGACCCACCAGGGTATACAGAAGACCGATGCCGATCCTGGCAAGGGACTTCCTCCCTACACCCCCGGAGACGGCCTGATACAAAAGGAACAGAAGGGTAATGGGCAGCAGTGCCACCAGCACCTCCCAGATATGCTCGGGGAAGGATCTGAGGTAGGACAGTGCCATTTCCTGAGAATCCACGTAGTCCAGGGCCACGGGAAGCTCAGCCTCCCCCCCTTGGGTGCCGTAGATCAGCCCCAGGGTCAAAACCGCCACAATGGGCCCCACAGAGCAGAGGGCTACGTAGCCGAAGGTGTCCCCCTTGCCGTCCTTATCCGACCGAATGGAGGAAACGCCCACGCCCAGTGTCATAATAAAGGGTACGGTCATGGGCCCCGTGGTCACCCCGCCTGCATCAAATGCCACCGCCCAGAAGTCGGCGGGTACAAAGGCAGAGAGAACAAACACCACCACGTAAAAGCCCAAGAGCAAATATCTGAGACGAATGCCGAAGATGGCACGGAGCATGGCGATGACCAGGAACACACCTACGCCGGCACCCACCACCACGGTCATAAGCACGTCCTCCACCGAGGGCACGTACCTTGCCAGCACCTTCAGATCAGGCTCGGAAATGGTGATGAGAAGTCCCACCAGAAAGGACATAAAGGTAACCACCCACATTCTGCGGGACTTGGCCATATGGGCACCCATATAGTCGCCCATGGGGGTCATGGCAACCTCTGCCCCCAAAGAGAACAGACCCATGCCCACGATCAGCAGTCCACAGCCCACAAGGAAGCCCAGGAACACCCCGGCCTTCATAGGGGATACCGTGAAGGATAAAAGAAGAATGATCAGTGCCAGGGGAAGCACGGACGTCAGGGCTTCTTTGAGCTTTTCAATTAAAACAGACCGATGCTGCATAGCACCACACCTCCTTCTCTATACTCTATTATTTATTCTAACATAAAAGGGCGGGGAAAAGCAATGCTCTCCCCGCCTGTTTTGATAACTTATTTTTCCCTTACAGCAGGGCACGGTACAGAGCGGCGATCTCCTCTACAGAGGTCTCTCTGGGGTTGCCGGGACGGCAGGCGTCTGCGTAGGCACTCTCGGAGAGGAACTGTACGTCCTCTTCCTTCAAAATGCCCGTGAGATCCTGGGGAATGCCCACGTCCTGGGACAGCTGCTTCACTGCGTTGACAGCGGCGGCACAGTATTCTTCTCTCGTCATGGCATCGGTACCCTCTACACCCATAGCACGGGCGATGTCACGGTACTTCTCCCCGGTGGCGGGGGCGTTATACTCCATAACGGAGGGCAGCAGGATGGCGTTTGCCACACCGTGGGGAGTGTCATACAGTGCCCCCAGGCCGTGGGCCATGCTGTGCACGATGCCCAGACCTACGTTGGAGAAGCCCAT
>JAZORW010000250.1:0-3316 GCA_045656805.1 Eubacteriales bacterium
CCATGTCCATTTCCTTCTGGCAGTCCTTATACTTAAAGTCTACCTCCTTACCGCCGATAATGCAGTTCAGCTCTGCCAGGTCAGCGGGAACCACCCAGTCCAGGGTGATGTTGGAGAAGGGTGCCTGGGTACCCCAACGGCTGGGGGTATTCACACCGAAGATGAAGGACTCAAGGCACTTCTTCACCTGATCATAGGTCAGGTTATCTACCTTAACGAAGGGTGCCAGATAGGTATCGAAGGAGGAGAATGCCTGTGCACCTGCCCACTCATTCTGCATGATACCCAGGAAGTTTACCATCTGGTTACACAGGGTAGCCAGGTGGCTGGCAGGGGCAGAGGTGATCTTGCCGGGAACGCCGCCCAGACCCTCGGTGATCAGCTGCTTCAGGGACCAGCCTGCGCAGTAACCGGTCAGCATGGACAGGTCGGGCAGATGGATATCCGCATTGCGGTGAGCCTGTGCGATCTCCTCGTCGTATACCTCGGACAGCCAGTAGTTGGCAGTGTTGGCACCGGAGTTGCTTAGGATCAGACCGCCTACGGAATAGGTAACGGTGGAATTCTCCTTCACGCGCCAGTCGTTGACCTGCAGATAGTCGTCCACGATGCTCTTGTAGTCAAGGAAGGTGGAGTTCAGATTACGGATCTTCTCTCTCTGCTTACGGTACAGAATATATGCCTTAGCAACGTCATCATAGTCGCTCTTGATCAGCACGGTCTCAACGCTGTCCTGGATCTTCTCCACAGCGATCTTGCCGTCCTCAACCTTGCTCTCAAAGTCAGCAGTGACCTTCAGTGCCAGGAAGTCAATTACGTCGTCATTGTACTGTCTGCCACAGGCTTCAAAGGCGAGCTTAATAGCTCCGCCGATCTTGGAAAGGTCGAAATCTACGACCTTACCGTCTCTTTTAATTACAGAATACATAAGTCCTGTCTCCTTTATTGTCGTCTTGTTCATTTTACCATATATATAGTGTGCAGTCAAGGCACAGGACACAATATCTTGTGTATAATTATATGCCTCTTATTTGTGCATTTGGCACATATTTTCTCACGGTTATTAAAAATTCGCCTAATTTTTCCCGTCCTACGCCCGTGAGATTCTCACCGATCAGATCCCCCGAATCTACAAAGGCCTGTAGATAGTATTGCTGAGCACCGCGAATAAATGCACCCAGCTTTTCCATGGCCTCGCTGTCGTGGTATCCATCCACCACCGTGGTACGGAATTCGTAGGGCACACGCCCCTCCATCAGCACCCTTACGCTCTCACGGATGGCATCCATATCCATCTTCTCCAGCCCGCAGGTCTCGGGGTATTTCTCGGGGCAATTTTTAATATCCATTGCCACGTAATCGAGAAGTCCTTCATTTATTAAATATAATAGCTTCTCGGGGTCGCTGCCGTTGGTATCCAGCTTCACCGCCAGACCCATAGAGCGAATGCGGCGAATAAAGCTCTCCAGATCCTTTTGCAAGAGGGGCTCTCCCCCCGTGATGCAGACCCCGTCCAGGATCCCACGCCGCTTTTCCAGATAGGAAAAGATCTCCTCCTCGGAAATCACCGTCCCCTCCTGGGTGCGGGTCACGAGAAGAGCATTATGGCAAAAAGGGCAGCGGAAATTACATCCCGCTGTAAACACCGTGCATGCCACCCGCCCTGGAAAATCCAGCATGGTCATTTTTTGAAATCCGTGTATTACCATATCCCAATCTCCTTTTTTTCAGTATACCATACCCCACTCTTTTTTACAAGGCAGGGCAGGTGCCAAAAAAGAAAAAAGATGGCACCCGCCATCCCCAAAAAAAGAAAAAAAGAAAAAAAGAAAACCGCCAAAGGCGGTTTTCTCTTAGCAACTTACGCTGCGTGATGGGTGTGAGAAACAACCCAGTTGGACATCTTGATGCCAACCCACCAGCTGTAGATGCCGAAGGTAACGATAATGAGCAGCCACCACTTAATGTAGTTGCCGAACAGCTGTGCGCCGTTACCGTCGAAAGTCAGCTTCTGACCGTCGATCTCAACGTGCTTTACAAACCAGTTGATCATGATGCAAACAGCCCAAGGGAAGCAAATACCCAGGGTGAATACAGTCACGATCCAAGCCAGAATGCAGTTCACAACGAAGCTCAGAAGACCACCGGTAAACTTAGACATGATTGTGTCATCCTTTCATAGTATAGTTGGTAATATTTTAACATTCTTTTCGACTTTTGTCAACAGAGTTTGACCAATTTGTAAATTATATGTGTACAGGGTGTGGAGACTTACCGCCTCGCCAGCGGGCGGATGCTCTTCGCCCGGCATGCGAACCTACGACCAACCGGTTATACTCCTTGCGAGCCAAAGCCCTTGCGGGCTTCAGTCGCCTTGCTCCTTTTGCAAATCGTCGATTTGCCGCTCGCGGAGCAGTCTGCGTGCGTCTCGCTTGTGCAAGCACAGACTCGCTTGCACTTGATTATGTAGCCTCCGGCTCAAACCGCTTGGGCGGTCACAGACCGCCTCCTACACGGTCCACCAGCAGAAACAAGAATGCCACTTTGCACGGAATGTATGCGGACCGTGTAGGTAAACAAGGGAAAAACAGTCCTGCGAACTGTTTTTCCCGCCGTGCCCAAAAGGGGCTTTGAGCATTGGACGGGGCGACCGCCACGCACAAGGCGATTTGCTTCCCTTTTGCCGTCGGAGAACCGTTTTCGTAAGAAAACAGGTTCGAGGACGCACGGTCCACCTCCGACTAAAAAAGGCACCCACGAGGGGTGCCTTGGTCGGTGGTGGACCGTGTAGGACTCGAACCTACGACCAACCGGTTATGAGCCGGTAGCTCTAACCAACTGAGCTAACGGTCCTTATGGGAAGTTCCCGCACACGGGGTGCGGGAACTTCTATTTCTTTGCTTACTTTCTGGGAGCCTTGATAGCAGCCTGAGCAGCAGCCAGACGTGCGATCGGCACACGGAAGGGAGAGCAAGATACATAGTCCAGGCCAATGGAGTGGCAGAACTCAACGGAAGAGGGGTCACCACCGTGCTCACCGCAAATACCAACGTGGAGGTCAGCATTTACAGGCTTGCCCAGGGAGATAGCCATTGCCATCAGCTTGCCAACACCGGTCTGATCCAGCTTCGCGAAGGGATCGTTCTCGAAGATCTTGGTGTCGTAGTATGCGTTCAAGAACTTACCGGCGTCGTCACGGGAGAAGCCGTAGGTCATCTGGGTCAGGTCGTTAGTACCGAAGCAGAAGAACTGAGCCTCCTTAGCGATATCGTCAGCAGTCAGGCATGCTCTGGGGATCTCGATCATGGTACCAACC
>JAZORW010000251.1:0-2168 GCA_045656805.1 Eubacteriales bacterium
AGCGACTTCATCCACCTGTGGTGGATTTCATACGTTGTGCCGTAGGCACAGACGGATTTGATTGGCGGGCACGCCGCCCGGCGTCACGCCTTAGCCAGCAGAGTGTCTACCAGCGCCAGAGCCTCGGGCACACGGCTTACGTCCACGCCGCCGGACATAGCGGAGTCGGGGCGACCGCCGCCTCTGCCACCGGTGACGGCAGAAACCTCACGCAGGAGGTTGCCCGCATGGGCACCCTGCTTCACGGCGTCGGGGCCGCAGCAGGCAATGAAATTCAGCTTACCTTCCCGCACCAGGGCAAAGACAGCCACGGCGTTGGGGTGGGTATCCTTAATGGTGTCGCACAGGGCACGGGCTGCATCTGCCGCCATATCGAGAGATGCGGTGATCACCAGGTAGGGGCCTACCTGACGGCCGCTCTCGGTGAGGGCGCCCAGCTTTGCACGGGAGAGGGCGGCGTTTGCCTTCTCTACCTCACGGCGTGCCTCCTTCAGCTCCTCCCCCAGTGCCTCTACACGGCGGGACAGGTCGTGGATGCCGGGGGCCTTCAGCACACGGGCCAGCTGACCCAGCTCCCCTTCTCTGTCTGCCAGAAGAGACAGCACGTTCAGACCGGTGACACCCTCGATACGGCGTACACCTGCGGCAACGGAGGTCTCGCTGATGATCTTAAACAGACCGATATTACCTGTGGAGGATACGTGGGTACCGCCACAGAATTCCAGAGAATAGTCGCCCATGCGTACTACGCGTACGGTGTCACCGTACTTCTCACCGAACAGCATCATAGCACCCAGAGAACGGGCGGTGGCAATATCGGTGACGGTGGTTTCGCAGGGGTATGCCAAGAGGATCTCACGGTTTACCTCTGCCTCTACCTGAGACAGCTCCTGGGGGGTCAGGGCGGCGAAATGGCTAAAGTCAAAGCGGACACGCTCGGGGTCTACGTAGGAGCCTGCCTGCTCAACGTGGTTGCCCAGCACACGGCGCAGGGCGGCCTGCAGCAGATGGCAGGCGGAATGGTTACGGCGGATGGCGTCTCTGCGGGCACTGTCAACAGACAGGGTCAGGGTATCGCCTACACGGACGGCACCCTCCTGCACACGGCACAGGTGGAGGTATACGTCATCCTGCTTCTTGGTATCGGTCACTACAAGGCTCACGCCCTCGGCGGTAGCCACACCCGTGTCGCCTACCTGACCGCCACCCTCGCCGTAGAACACGGTGGAGGACAGCACCAGGGTGCATTCACCCTCGCTGCATACCTCGGTGGGGCCCTCCTCGGTGAGGATCGCCAGTACCTTGCCCTCACCCTCGGTGGAGTCGTAGCCCCGGAAGGTAGTCTTGGGCAGGTCCTTCAGGGCACTGTCCTCGCCCTCAGCCCAACCGCTGATGTTGCCACGGGCGGCACGGGCACGAACTCTCTGCTCCTCCATACGGGCACGGAAGCCTGCCTCGTCTACGGTCAGGCCCATTTCCTCTGCCAGCTCACGGGACAGGTCAAAGGGGAAGCCGTAGGTATCGTACAGACGGAAAATATCGTCGGCGGCAATAGAGGACTCACCCTTTGCCTTTGCCTTCTCTGCCAGATCCTTCAGCATCAGCAGTCCTGCGTCGATGGTGGCGGCGAAGCGCTCCTCCTCAAGGGAGAGCACTTTCAGGATATACTCTTCCTTCTCGGCAAGCTCGCAGTAGGCAGACTTGCTCTCGCCTACCGCTACGCGGCATACCCGGCAGAGGAAGCTATCGCCGATACCCAGAAGTCTGCCGTGACGGCAGGCACGGCGGATAATACGGCGCAGCACGTAGCCACGGCCCTCGTTAGAGGGGATCACGCCGTCGGAGATCATAAAGGTGGCACTGCGGATATGGTCGGTGATCACACGGATGGAGATATCGTCTCTGGCATTCTCACCGTAGGTCTTGTGGGCGATCTGGCACACGGTATCTAAGATGCGGCGGATGGAGTCCACCTCGAACATATTGTCCACGCCCTGCATGACGCACGCCAGACGCTCCAGACCCATACCGGTATCGATATTCTTCTGCTTCAGCTCGGTATAGTTACCCTTGCCATCGTTATCAAACTGGGAGAATACGTTGTTCCAGATCTCCATGAAGCGGTCACAGTCACAGCCGGGGCGACAGTCGGGGGAGCCGCAGCCGTA
>JAZORW010000252.1:0-2241 GCA_045656805.1 Eubacteriales bacterium
GTTGATGTTCAACTCATCAGCGAGAAGTTGCTTTACTTTTTCAAACATAAGTTCCTCCATAGAGCACCACTATCAAGGCGGTGCCGAGTTTTTTGCGGAAAACTTTGTTCCACAACTGTTTCTATTCTACCTGAAATTACCTCTATTGTCAAGATATTTTTTTCTTGTATTTTACCGAACGACTCCCATTCCGCGCTTTTTTGTAATTTTGTAATAGGGCTTTACTTTTACGATGCGGTGTGATACAATCACATAGGTAAGGTGTAAATATGCCGAAAGGATATAAAAAATGATTTCCATGCTTCTTTCAAAATCTCTTTTTGCTCCCGGACAGCCCCTGTTTTACGTGGGCTGCGGGCTTTTGGTTGCTGCTCTTCTTGCACTGATTGTTTATATTTTGCTTCGCACGCCGAAGTTCGCTACCACACCCGGCGATGGACCCGAGGCACTCATTAACCGTACGGGCATTGTTTGTGAAACGGTAGACGGCGATGCTGGCACAGGCCTTGTCAATATCGGCGGTGAAGAATGGGCTGCCCGCTCCGTGTATACGGATGACGTTTTAGAAGAGGGAACCGAGGTTTTCGTCGTCGCAATTGAGGGTGTGAAATTGATTGTGCGCCCCCTGTAAATCTTCTTGCCAATAAATCCGCAAAAATTAAGGACAAGCCCTTGACAAAGAAAGGTGTCTTTGTTATAATATCACCGTTGCGGATTTGATGTACCTTTAGCTCAGTAGGATAGAGCAACTGCCTTCTAAGCAGTAGGTCGGGGGTTCGAATCCCTCAAGGTACGCCATACGGAGGGTATAGCACAGTTGGTTAGCGCGTCAGATTGTGGCTCTGAAGGTCGTGGGTTCGACTCCCATTACCCTCCCCAGAAATAAACGACAGGCCTATGCTTGTCGTTTTTTCTTCTCTGAACCATCCTATGCATTCCACTAAGGAGGCAGTATGAAATATAAGGAGAAAATCCTACCCGCCCGTTTTCTCTCCCGTCTCAACCGATTTGTGGCTACGGTAGACCTGGGGGGAGAAGAAACGGTGGTCCACGTAAAAAACACAGGTAGGTGCCGTGAGCTGTTGCTCCCCGGTGCTAAGGTATACTTGAGTCAAGCAGAAAATATGGCACGCACCACCGCCTACGACCTGATTGCCGTGGAAAAGGAACGCCCACAGGGAAAATTGACCGTAAATATCGACTCCCAGCTACCCAATGCACTGGTAGAGGAGTGGATCCCCCAAAGCGGTCTGTTTTCGGGGGATGCAGTGGTACGCCGAGAGGTAACCTACGGGGAGTCTCGTTTTGATCTGTTTGTCACAGACGGCAGTCGCCGTGCGTTTATTGAGGTGAAGGGCGTTACCCTGGAGCATGACGGTCACGCCTCTTTCCCCGACGCCCCCACAGAGCGTGGAATTAAGCACCTAAAGGAGCTATGCCGTGCCTTGGAGGAGGGCTATGAGGCATACGTGGTATTCGTTGTGCAAATGGAAGGCATGCACACCTTTTCCCCCAATGATACTACTCACGCCGCCTTTGGCGATGCTCTGCGTGAGGCATCCCGGATGGGTGTAAATATATTGGCTATGGAATGCCACGTCACCCCTGATAGCGTAGAAATTACCCAGGGCGTGAAGGTGGAAATGTGATAGCGTGTAAAGGCACCCGTGATGGGTGCTGAGACGGAGGAATGTTCGTCTGCGACAAATATCTTTCACCTGCCCACTGGTTAGCAAGCTACCATGGGCAAAGGTGAAGATGCGAACCCTCAGCTCGCAGAGCGAGCAGGGTTCAGCACCGACCGACTGAACCAAAAGAAAAACACCCGAAATGGGTGTTTTTCTTTTGGCGCAGAGGGAGGGATTCGAACCCTCGTGTGGTTGCCCACAAACTGATTTCGAGTCAGCCCCGTTATGACCACTTCGATACCTCTGCGTATAGCGATGCACGTGTTGCATCGCTATACGCAGCCCTTATGAGATGCGGCTCTGTGAGTTCACTCACAGAATCCACTTCGCATACCACGCCCGAAGATCGATAAGTTTACTTATCAGGCGTAGGGGGTGGTATATTCGCCGAAGGCGAAATACCGTCTGCCGGATGCAAAACTATGCAAACATAAAATGCACGAGTTGCATCACCATATGCAGCCCTTATGAGATGCGGCTCTGTGAGTTCACTCACAGAATCCACTTCGCATACCACGCCCGAAGATCGATAAGTTTACTTATCAGGCGTAGG
>JAZORW010000253.1:0-5273 GCA_045656805.1 Eubacteriales bacterium
GTGATGCTCTCCCAGGACGTAGAGCTCATAGGGGAGGACGCCCTCTTCACCCTTGCCTCCTCTATCGGGGGAGACGTGGTGTTTGCCTACGGACGGCAGATCGCCTCCAAAAATACCATTGAGAGATATATCCGCGAGAAAAACTACGGCCCCGATCCCCTGACGGTGAGCCAAGAGGACGTGGAGAGCATGGGCTTTGTGGCCTATCAGGCCTCGGACGCCTTTGCCGTATATCACCGTCCTACCTTCCTTGAGCTGGGTGGCTACGACGGTCATCCCATGATGATGAACGAGGATATGTACTACGCCAAGAAGGTGCTGGATGCAGGCCTGAAAAAGGCCTACGTCCCCGCCGCCACGGTAGAGCATTCCCACCGTTTCACGCTGCGTCAGCTGTACGCCCGCTATTACGATACCGGGGTGTGGCTGGCCACCTATCCTGAATTTGACAGCAAGACCACCGACTCCGGCATGAGCCTGGCCATCTCGGTGCTGAAGCAGGCACTGCGCCACTTCAATATAAGAGTGCTGTTCCGTTTCCTGCCCGATATGGCAGCCCGATACCTGGGTATGAAGCGGGGAAAGGCACACGTAAAGAAAGCGAGAGGAGAATCCGCCTGACATGATCGTTACCATCATGAACACCGCCGCCGCCATACTGGCTGTGCTGGCTTGCCTTGTCAGCATCTTCTTCTTTTTTAGCAAAAAGGTAGACAGACGGGTCTACTTCATCTTCACCCTGCTGTGCGTCATGCTGCTGCCTAAGGTGAACCTGATCACCGTCCCCGGCTCCTCCACGGGTATCCGTGGTGACGACCTGCTTCTGTTTTTGTTCCTCGTTTTGAACCTGAAGCAAATTTACACCCTGACCCTCTCTCATAAGAGGCTGACTGTTCTCGCTCTCCTGATGGGGGCCTTGGCGGGCATCGGACTGCTCTCCACCGCTGTGGGTATGCTGACGGGCACCGTGGCTGCCCCCGTGGTTTCCGTGCTGGCATCCCTGCGTCGGATAGAGTATTTCGTATGCTTCTTCCTGGGATACTTCGCCCTGCGTGGGTTGGATGCCAAAAAGATCCTGCGTCTGTGCTGTCACGTGGCTGTGGGTATGCTGCCCCTGTGCCTGCTTCAGCGGGCGGGGCTCTTCGGCACCTTCCGCGGCAGCACCTATATTGAGCCTGACGGCGGTGTGGCTGCCACCTTTAACGGCGGCTATGAATACGCTGCCGTATGCTGCCTGCTGATGGGCGTGATCCTGCTCCTGATTTTGCGTAGGGGACAGATTTCTCTCAAGGGAAATCTATACGCCTTCTTTGCCTACGTGGCACTGTTTTTCCAGGTATTTGCCTCCACCTCCCGCACGGGGCTGGCGGTATGCCTGCTGATCTCGGTCTTAGAATTCATCCTCTTCTGTCGCAAGCAGGAATCCACCTGGATATGCCTGTGCTGTATCTGCCTTGCGGCAGTGCTGCTCATCGCCCTGCTACCCAGCCTGCGGGACCGCTTCCTATACCTGGACCCCGCTGAGATGGCAAATGCCGCAGTGGAGCAAATCCGCCTGGGCGACTACGACGCATTCCAGGTAGATAAAATTCCCCCCAATGAAAAAGATCTGGAGATCTATGCGGGCGGCGTGGACCTGAGCTTCTACGTGCGTATGGCACGCTGGGGCATAGCGCTTAACGGCTTTGGCAAAAACCCCGTCTTAGGCTACGGTCCCGGGGAAATGCCTACGGTGGACGGCTCTCTTGTAAAGCTACTCTCCGAGGGCGGTATTCTATCCTTTGTCCTCTTTGGCTTTATCCTCTTCCTCCTCTGTCGGGAGGGAAAGAGGCAAGGGCAGCATCAGGTGATCTTCGCCGTTCTGTCCCTGCTCTGCTTCTCCATCTTTATTGACGTCTTTGACGCCTCCCGCGTCATGTGCCTGTTCTGGGTAATTGCCGCCTCCACCTACGCCGCCTGCCTGCCGGAGGTAAAGGAAGAATCCCCCTTCGCGTTCCTGGGTGCCTCCTCTGAGCTGCCCCGACAAACGGGGGATACCCTGCCTAAATGCATGGTGATGCTATGCACCTACCGTGGGGCAGAAAACCTGAGAGAGCAGATCGACTCTGTGCTGAACCAGACGGGGGTGATCACCCATATTCGTGTGTCCGACGACTGCTCTCCCGACAATACCGCAGAGATCCTGAAGGAATATAAGGAAAAGTATCCCGACCGCTTTGACTACTGGGTCAACGAGAAAAACAAGCGGTTTACCTACAATTTCCTGGACCTGTTCTTCTCCACGAGGGATACCGACTACGACTACTACGCCTTCTGTGACCAGGACGACGTATGGCTGCCCGAGAAGCTGAGCCGTGCCGTCACCACCATTCATAGCGTTGCCCCCCATCCCAAGGGTACCCTCTACTGCTCTAACCTGACGGTGGTGAACGAGCATCTCCAAAAGACGGATATGCAGGAAACCCCTGAGGCCGTGGCCAAAATGACCAAGACCTGTATCCTCTTTGAAAACATTGCCACAGGCTGTACCGTGGTAATGGACCGCACCTTCCACCACCACGCCATGTCTCACTACCCCGAAAACATTGAGCTGCACGACTACTGGCTGTTTTTAGTGGCGGTATACACCGCACAGGCGGTATACGATACGGATGCCTACATCCTCTACCGTCAGCACTCCGGCAACCAGATCGGCACCAATAAGCGGAAGTGGACTCTCGCCAACATCCGCCGCGCCTTTACCGGAAAGCCCAAGCAGCTCCACCTGATGCGTGAGCTTCTGCGTGGCTACGGTGATGAGATCGACCCCGCCTACGTGGGGGATATCCAAATGGTGCGTGACTACCATAGCCATCCCACCCAGTGGGCTCGCCTGATCCTCTGCCCCCGCTTCCGTCAAAGAAGAAACAATCTCATTTTGAGGATAAAGCTGCTGATTCGGAAAGTGTAATATGAAACGACTACTTCAAAAGTACCATTCCCTCTCAGTCTCCCTGAAGGCGTCGGTGTGGTTTATTATCTCCATGCTGTTCCAGCGTGGTATTAACATCATCACCACCCCCGTCTTCACCGCACTGATGACCAAGGAGGAATACGGTACCTACGCCGTATTCAATACCTGGTACAATATTTTCCTCATTCTCTGCACCTTCAATCTGTTCGGTGGTATTTTCAATTCCATCATTCATAAATATGAAGGGAAGGAGGACGAGATCACCTCCTCCACCATGGGCTTCCAGATCACCCTGACAGCCCTGATGTTTGGGCTCTACACGGGATACACCTTTGCCTTCGGTGACCTGCAGGGGCTGGACTTTACCCTGGGATGCCTGGTGTTTGCCCAGATCCTGGTGAACATTCCCACCTCCCTCTGGCTGGCGAAGTCCAAATACCAGTTTAAGTACGTCACCTGTGCCGCCGTTATGATCGGGCAGGCACTGGCCACCCTGGTGCTGAGCATTTCCGCCGTATACGTATTCTCCTCTCACAGGGTATACGCCCGTATCGGTGCCAACGTCACCGTGATGGCGGTGGTGGCAGTGTGCGTGTTCCTGATGCTGCTGCGTCGCAGCCCCCGCCTGTTCTCCACCCCCCAGTGGAAATACCTGTTGCTTCTGGGTCTGCCCCTGGTGGTGCACTATCTGGCACAGGACGTGATGAGCCAGGTAGACCAGCTGATCCTCGACCACTATCACGGAGAGGCTGTGGTGGCAGAATATAACCTTGCCCACCAGCTGGCGTGGATTTTCACCATTCTGGTCACCGCCATTAACGCCGCCTTTATCCCCTGGGTCTACCGCCGCATGGACGAGAAACGCTATGCCCCCATCGGTAAGGTCTCTACCCTGATTTTCTGCCTGATTGGCTCTGTCACGCTGGCAGTATCTCTCGTGGCACCCGAGGTCATTTTGTTCTTCGGCCACGGGGAATACGATGCGGGTGCCCCCCTGCTGCCGCTACTAATCAGCAACGTGGTCTTGATTGCGGGCTACGACCTGTTCTCCAATATTGAATTCTTCTATTCCAAGACTCTCATTGCATCCGTTGCCACCCTGGTGTGCGCAGTGCTGAACTTCACCCTAAACCTGATTTTCATTCCCAAGTACGGTATGATCGCCGCCTGCTGTACCACCCTGGCGTCTTACCTGTTCCTGATGATCATCCACTTCTTTGTGATGCGGGTGTTCCTGCATCGGCATGAACTGCCCGACCTATTCGCCTCTGGGCGTGTATGGCTGCTGACACTGGTATTCATTCCCCTGAATATCGGCACCATTTTCCTACAGGACTATCTGTGGGTGCGGTACCTGATTCTGGGATGCGGCGTCTTAGGCGTGGGCATCATCGCATATCTGAAACGAAACACTCTCCTGGCCATGGCACGGCGGGGAGAAGAAAAGGACTGTGGCTAATATGAACGAAGAAAAGACACGGGAGCTGCTGTCCCAGGCAAAGGACAACCTGCGGCACAATCCCCAAATCACCGTACGCCTTCTCCGCCCCTTTACCCTTTGGCTGTCTAAATGGGGGCTGAAGCGGCAGGCAAACCCCAATTTCCTCACCGTCTGTATGCTGCTGACCGTGCTGGCATCCATGCCCCTGATCGCATGGGGCAGGCTGTATTCCCTGATTCCCGGGCTTCTGCTCATCCAGTGGTTTGAGATCTTCGACGATGCTGACGGCATCGTGGCCCGTGGAACGGGAAAGCTGTCCCTGTACGGAGAGCAGCTGGACTACCTGATGCACCTGATCTGCCATCCCCTGGCCATTGCCACCTATGCCTATGCCATCTGGCAGACCCTGCCCGCAGGGGAGCCCATCTCCTTTATTCCCCTCTCGGGTGGCTGGCTGGTGATCCTCTTAGCGGCTATCCTCTGCGTATGTGAATACGGCATCCGCTCTTTCGTAAAGCTGGATTCCATCACTTCTCTGAAGCAAAAGGCGGCAGGCACCGACGCCCCCCCTGCAAGGCTCAGCCTGAGTGCCATTTTGGTTACCAACCTCTTCTGCTTCCCCGTATTTATGCAGCTCTTCCCCCTGTGCCTGATCGCAGACGCCATCTGGGAGGGTCTGAATATCTCCCTGTGGGTCTTTGGCGTAGTCACCTGCCTGTTCGTGCTGTTCTACCTAAAGGAATGCCTTGCCCGCCTGAAGCGGTATGCCCTGGTGAAATATCCCAAGACCGAGGAATAAAATAAAAAAGAGAGCCTGTAGCGTACCTGCCATAGAGCAGGTACGCATTGATATAAATCCGCTAATGCGGATTTTCGATA
>JAZORW010000254.1:0-6243 GCA_045656805.1 Eubacteriales bacterium
GTTACCGGCTCCGGTAAGACCTTTACCATGGCAAACGTCATTGCAAGGTTGGGCCGCCCCGCCCTGATCCTGGAGCCCAATAAGACCCTGGCGGCACAGATCTGCTCTGAGCTGCGCGCCTTCTTCCCCAATAACCACGTGGGGTATTTCGTGTCCTACTACGACTACTATCAGCCCGAGGCGTACATCCCCGGGCGGGATATGTATATCGAGAAGGACGCCATGGTCAACGATGAGATAGATAAGCTGCGCCACAGCGCCACCTCTGCCCTGTTTGAGAGGCGGGACGTGATTATCGTGGCGTCGGTTTCCTGTATTTATTCCCTGGGTGACCCCTCTGAATACCACGACCTTCTCATCCCCATCCGCCCCGGCACCCCCATGAGCCGTGAGGAGCTGATCGCACGGCTGGTTGCCATCAGCTATGAGAGAAATGATATTGATTTCTCCCGCGGTAAATTCCGCGTGCGGGGTGACACGGTGGAAATCTTCCCCGCCTCCAGCACCGACCGCGCCATCCAGGTGCAGTTCTTTGGGGACGAGGTGGATACCCTGTGCGAAATTCACACGGTAACGGGGGATAAAATTCAGAATCTTTCCTTCGCCGCCATCTTCCCTGCCACCCACTACGCCGTGTCCGACGAGAAGCGTGAGGGGGCACTGGAGGAGATCTGGTGTGAAATGCAGGAACGGGTGGAATTCTTCCGCTCTCAGGGAAAACTGTTAGAGGCCCAAAGAATTGAAGAGCGCACAAAATACGACTTGGAAATGCTCAGGGAGGTGGGCTTCTGCTCCGGGGTGGAAAACTATTCCCGTATCCTCTCGGGCCGACCTGCAGGGTCCACCCCCTTTACCCTGCTGGACTATTTCCCAAAGGATTTCGTTACCTTCGTGGACGAGAGCCACGTGATGCTGCCCCAGGTGCGGGGTATGTCCGGGGGAGATACCGCCAGAAAGCGGAATCTCATCGACTACGGCTTCCGTCTGCCCTCCGCCTACGATAACCGTCCCCTGACCTTCGACGAGTTTGAGTGCCGCCTAGGGCAGACCGTATTCGTTTCCGCCACCCCCGCTGAATTTGAAAAGCAAAACAGTGACCGCACTGTGGAGCAGATTATCCGCCCCACGGGGCTCCTTGACCCCGAGATCACCGTCCGCCCCGTCAAAGGGCAAATTGACGACCTGCTGGGAGAAATCAGGTCCACCACCGAGGCGGGGCACAAGGTGCTGGTCACCACCCTGACCACTAAGATGGCAGAGGATCTCACCGAATATTTCACCGCCCAGGGCATCAAGAGTAAATATCTGCACCACAACGTGCAGACCATTGAAAGAATGGAGATCATCCGTGACCTGCGTCTGGGTCTGTTTGACGTGCTGGTGGGCATCAACCTATTACGAGAGGGTCTGGATATCCCAGAGGTGGCACTGGTAGCTATCCTGGATGCGGACAAGGAGGGGCTGCTCCGCTCGGAGACCTCCCTGATCCAGACCGTAGGACGTGCGGCAAGAAACGCCAAGGGCAGAGTCATTATGTATGCGGATACCGTCACCCGCTCTATGGACGCCGCTATCAAGGAAACCAATCGAAGAAGAAAGCTGCAGGCAGCCTACAACGAGGCCAACGGCATCACCCCCACCTCAGTGGAAAAGGCGGTGCGTGAGATCATCGAGATCGGCCGTGGCGAGGCAGAGGAAAAGGCACCTCCCAAGGGCAAGCTGACCCCCGCCCAAAAGGAAGATCAGATCCGCCGCATGACGGTGGAGATGGAGGACTGCGCCCGCCGTCTGGACTTCGAGCGGGCAGCATATCTCAGAGACAAGATCAAAGAGCTACGTACGAGCAAGGCAAAGAACACCTAAACAGGAGACGCTATGTCAAAGAGCATCGTGGTGCGGGGTGCCCGCACCAACAACCTGAAGAATATTAGCCTGGAAATCCCCAGAGATAAGCTGGTGGTGCTCACAGGCCTTTCCGGCTGTGGCAAATCCACCCTGGCCTTTGAGACCATTTATGCCGAGGGGCACCGCCGATTCGTTGAGTCCCTGTCCTCCTACGCCCGTCAGTTCCTGGGGCAGATGGACAAGCCAGACGTGGACTCTATCGAGGGGCTTTCCCCCGCCATTTCCATTGAGCAGAAGACCACCTCCAAGAATCCCCGCTCCACCGTGGGCACGGTCACTGAAATTTACGATTACCTCCGCCTTCTCTACGCCCGTGTGGGTACCCCCCACTGCCCCGTGTGTGGGAAGGAAATCACCCAGCAGTCCCTTGACCAAATTCTAGATAAAATTCTGCTGCTGGAGGAGGGCACCCGCTTCATGGTGCTGTCCCCCGTGGTCAAGGCACAGAAGGGGATGCACGAAAAGGTGCTGTCCGATGCCAGACGCAGTGGCTACGTACGCGCCCGCATTGACGGCAGCCTGTACGAGCTGTCCGAGGAGATCGCCCTTGATAAAAACCGTAAGCATACCATCGACATCGTCATTGACCGTCTGGTTCTGCGTGGGGATATCCGTCCCCGCCTGGGTGAGTCGGTGGAGAACGCCCTGTCCCTCTCCGACGGCCGCGTTACCATTGCGGTAGTCCCCCGTGAGGGTGAGGAGGAGCGAGAGCTGGAGTTCTCCCAGAAGTACGCCTGTGAAGAGCATCAGGTGTCCTTTGGGGAGCTGGAGCCCGCCATGTTCTCCTTTAACAATCCCCTGTGCGCCTGCCCCCGCTGTGCGGGTCTGGGGGAAATGCAGGTTATTTCCGAGAAGAAGCTGATCCCCCATCCCCACCTGACTCTAAGACAGGGGCTGATCGTGGCAAACGGCTTTAAGAGCATGGACGAGCAGTCCTATACCGGTCCCCTGATCGCCGCCGTAGGCCAGGAGGAGGGCTTCACCCTGGATACCCCCTTTACCGAATTTACCCCCGCACAGAAGCATGCCCTGCTTTGGGGCACGGGGGAAAAGCGATATGCCTGCACCCGCTATTTTGGAAAGCAGGCAAAGGATGCCTACGCCACCTTTGAGGGCGTGATTCCCATGATCGAGCGGCGTATGCGGCTGAACGGTGAGTGGGGCGAGTATTATCAGCAGTTTGTAGAGGATGCCCCCTGCCCCGCCTGTCACGGTGCCAGACTCACCGACGAGATGCTGGCGGTCACCATCGGCGGGCTGAATATCGACGCCCTGTGCCGTATGTCGGTATCCCAAATTCTCTCCTTCCTGGATACCCTGACCTTTGACCCCTACCATGAGAAGATCGCCAAGGATATTCTGGCGGAGATCCGCTCTCGCCTCTCCTTCCTTGCCCAGGTGGGTCTGGAATACCTGACCCTGTCGAGAAAGGCAGGCACCCTATCGGGCGGTGAGGCACAGCGTATCCGCCTGGCTACCCAGATCGGCTCTGCCCTGGTGGGCGTTCTGTATATCTTAGACGAGCCCAGCATTGGTCTGCATCAGCGGGATAACGGAAAGCTGATCCGTACCCTCTCCAGTCTACGGGATCTGGGCAACACCGTATTGGTGGTAGAGCATGACGAGGAAACCATGGCCGCCGCCGACTACATCGTGGATATTGGCCCCGGTGCCGGCATTCACGGCGGTGAGGTAGTGGTGGCCGGCACCCCCGCGGAGGTTGCCGCCTGTGAGAGATCCCTGACGGGTGCCTACCTGTCAGGCAGAAAGCAGATCTCCGTCCCTGCCACCCGTCGCCCCGGTAACGGCCACTGCCTGAGAGTGGTAGGGGCAAAGGAAAACAACCTGAAAAACCTCACCGTTGACTTCCCTCTGGGTACTCTCCTGTGTGTCACGGGCGTCAGCGGGTCGGGTAAATCCTCTCTCGTCAACGCCTGTCTGCAAAGGACCCTGGCAAGAGACCTGAACGGTGCCATCACCTACCCCGGTCTGTGTGACGGGGTGGAGGGCATGGAATACGTGGATAAGGTCATCAGCATTGACCAGAGCCCCATCGGACGCACCCCCAGGTCTAACCCCGCCACCTATACCGGCGTATTCGGTGATATTCGTACCCTGTTTGCCAAGACCCGAGATGCCAAGGCCAAGGCCTACGGCCCGGGCCGCTTCTCCTTCAACGTCCGTGGGGGCAGATGCGAGGCATGTCAGGGAGACGGCGTCAAGTGCATTGAGA
The DNA here is from genome assembly GCA_045656805.1 of Eubacteriales bacterium. GTDB lineage: Bacteria > Bacillota > Clostridia > Oscillospirales > CAG-272 > UBA1740. The sequence continues at coordinate 4,139 of JAZORW010000254.1, forward strand.
TGCATTTCCTGCCCGACGTCTACGTGAAATGCGACGTGTGCCGCGGCATGCGGTATAACCGCGAGACCCTGGACGTCAGGTACAAGAATAAAAACATCTACGAGGTTCTGGAAATGACCTGCGAGGAGGCACTGGAATTCTTTGACGGCGTGCCTCAGATCAAGCGTAAGATCCAGACCCTGTGCGACGTAGGCCTGGGATACCTGAAGCTGGGTCAATCCTCCACCACCCTATCGGGCGGTGAGGCACAGCGTGTGAAGCTGGCAACCGAGCTGGCGAAGCGCTCTACGGGCAAGACCGTCTATATCCTGGACGAGCCCACCACGGGCCTGCACACCGCAGACGTGGCACACCTGGCAGACATTCTGCAGCGGCTGGTAGATAGCGGTAACACCGTCATTGTCATTGAGCATAATCTGGAGCTGATCAAAACCGCAGACTACCTCATCGACCTGGGCCCCGAGGGGGGCGACGGCGGTGGCACGCTGATTGTGGCGGGTACCCCCGAGGAGGTGGCAAACTGCCCCGCCTCCTATACTGGCCAGTTCCTAAAAGAAAAGCTAAACCTATCGGAAGGACACAACTGACATGGTTATCAAACTGAAAAAGCTAAGCCCCGAGGCGACCCTGCCCACCTATGGCTCTGCCTCTGCCGCAGGGGCAGACTTATACGCCCTGACGGAGGGGGATGTTACCATCCAAAGCGGTGAGACCGTACTTATCCACACAGGCATCGCCATCGAATTGCCCGAGGGGTATGCGGGCCTGATCTACCCCCGCAGCGGCCTTGCCACCAAGCGTGGCTTGGCTCCCGCCAATAAGGTGGGGGTGGTAGACCCCGACTATCGTGGTGAGGTGATGGTGGCACTGCACAACCATTCCTCCCAGCCCCAGACCGTCTCACGGGGTGAGCGGATTGCCCAGCTGGTGGTCACCCCCTTCCTACGGGTGGATTTCCAGGTGGCAGAGGAGCTCAGTGACACCCTCCGTGGTGAGGGTGGCTTTGGCTCCACAGGGACCAAGGAAACCCTGACCCCCGCCCCCACACCTATCCAAACACCCCAGGTGACCCTGCCCCGGGCAGACCCGAATGCCACCCGTGAGGATGCCCTGGCATACTACCACGGCATGGGTGCCCCCTTTGACCGCAGACAAGCGGTGGCACTGCTGAAGGTGTGTGCCGAAAAGGGAGACCTGCTGTGCGGTGCCCGCCTGGCATACCTGACCTACATAGGGGACGAGCTGGCAGGCATTACAAAGGATCCCGAGGCGGGCAAACAAGCCCTCCTGCCCTATCTGGAGGGGCTGAAGGCCCTGAGCGACGCAGGTGACCAAGAGGCCATGCTCCTCTACGGCAACCTGCTCATCGACGGCCTGACGGGGCAAAAGGACGAGAGTGCCGCAGTTGAACTGTATTACAAGGCCGCCGAGGCGGGCTATGCCCCCGCCGCCAACGCCCTGGGTCAGTGCTACAGCCTGGCAACAGGGGTCAAGGCAGACGACCTGCGTGCCGTCAGCTGCTTCCGCATGGCAGCCGAGGCTGGCTTCGCCCCTGCTCAGTTTAACCTGGGCGTGTGCTACTTTAACGGACAGGGTGTCCGTGTAGACAAGGAGGAGGCGGCAAAATGGTACGCCCTGGCCGCAGAGCAGGGCTACGCCCCCGCACAGTTCAATCTGGGTAAGCATTGCTCCCAGGTGATGAACGGGGTGGAAAACGACCTGGGCAAGGGCATTGAATGGCTCACCTTAGCCGCCCGGCAGGGGCATCTGCGTGCCATGGTCTTTTTGGCAGACCTGTACCACAATGCAGGCAACACCACCGCCGATAAGGAAGCCCTGACCTGGTACACCGTCGCACACGAGCGTGGCGACGCCTACGCCACTAAGCAGCTTGCCTCCTACTACCGCACAGGCAGAGGCGTGGAGGCAGACCCTGCCAGAGCCAAGGACCTCCTGGCGCAGGCAGTCCGCCTGGGCTCCAAGGAGGCAGAGCTCCAATACCGCGAGCTTTACTCGTAAGAATGAATAAAAATCCCCCGGTAAATGGGTGATGTTCTTAGCGGAGAATTTGTAATTTGACAAAAGTGCAAGCATCGCATTTGACC
>JAZORW010000255.1:0-3235 GCA_045656805.1 Eubacteriales bacterium
GCTGTGTGGATATGAACGACCGCCAGCTTCGCTTCGTGGTAGACGGTCTGGGCGGTAAGGCAAACGGTACCCCCAGAGAGGACGGCTTTGACATCACTGTTGCCAGCGAGATCATGGCCGTGCTGTGTCTCTCCTCCTCTATCACTGACCTGAAGGAAAGACTCTCCCGCATCATCGTAGGCTACACCTATGACGATAAGCCCGTTACCTGTGCAGACCTGAAGGCTCAGGGTGCCATGACCGCCCTGCTGAAGGACGCCCTGAAGCCCAACCTGGTACAGACCCTGGAGGGCACTCCCGCACTGGTACACGGTGGCCCCTTCGCTAACATTGCCCACGGCTGTAACTCTGTTACCGCCACCAGACTGGCAATGGCACTGGGCGATTATGCTGTTACCGAGGCCGGCTTTGGTGCCGACCTAGGTGCCCAGAAATTCCTGGACATCAAGTGCCGCATGGCAGGTCTGACCCCCTCTGCAGTAGTTGTTGTAGCTACCATCCGTGCCCTGAAGATGCACGGCGGTCTGGCGAAGACCGAGCTTGGCACTGAGAACCTGCCCGCTCTGGAAAAGGGTATTCCCAACCTGCTCCGTCACGTTTCCAATATGAAGAACGTATACGGTCTGCCCTGCGTGGTTGCCGTAAACCGCTTCCCCACCGATACCGATAAGGAAGTAGAATTCATTATCGAGAAGTGCCGTGAGCTGGGTGTAAACGTTGCCCTCTCTACCGTTTGGGCAGAGGGTGGCAAGGGTGGCGAAGCCCTGGCTCGTGAGGTTGTTAGACTCTGTGAGGAAGAGAAGCCTAACTTCTCCTTCTCCTACGAGCTGGACACCACCATTGAAGAAAAGATCGAGGCAGTGGTTAAGCGTGTATACGGTGGCGCTGGTATTTCCATTCTCCCTGCCGCTCAGGCACAGATCCGTCAGTTGACCTCCATCGGCTGTGACAAGATGCCCGTATGTATCGCTAAAACCCAGTACAGCTTCTCTGACGATCCCACTAAGCTGGGTGCCCCCGAAGATTTCACCGTTACCATTAAGCAGGTAAAGGTATCCGCTGGTGCTGGCTTCCTGGTCGTTCTCACAGGCGACATCATGACCATGCCCGGTCTGCCTAAGGTGCCTGCCGCAGAGAAGATCGACGTTGACGAGAACGGCGTCATTAGCGGTCTGTTCTAAACAAGGCGGTGCCTGGTTTTTAAGTAAAATATAAAAGGCGAGCGTGTTTCGCTCGCCTTTCTCTTTTCTCACTTTTTTGAGTGGCATTTGTCACGCATGGGGCAGCCGGAGCAGCCACAGGAGCAGCTGGTCTTGCCCTGCTTTTTTTGCCGTATCATATTTACGATCACCGCCCCGAGAACCAGGGCGAGAATACCGCCTACAATCCACGTACCCATCTTAATCTCCCATTTGTTCAGATGCTTTTTCACTTGCCTTTTGCCACTTGGGCATGGGTTTTAACACTTGATAACCCATAGCACCGATGGCGCACAGTGCCAAAACGAATCCAAGTACGTTATACCAACGAACGTCCCCTGTCAGCAGATAGCCAATTTGGTATACGATAAAGGAAATCACGTATGCAAAGCCACACTGATAGCCGATGGCAAACCAGGTCCAACCCGCATGATTCATTTCTCTTTTAATGGCACCAATTGCAGCCACGCAGGGGGCACACAGAAGGTTGAAGATCAGGAAGGAGAATGCTGTCAACTTAGTCATTTCCAAATTGTCCAGCACACCCAGAACAGCCACTACCTCTTCCTTTGCCACAATGCCCATCAGGGTAGCCACCGTGTTTTCCACAGTGCCAAAGCCCAAAGGAATGAAAATCCAGCTAATAGAGCGGCCCAGATATCCTAGCAAACTATTCTTCAGCTCCATATGCAGGCTGAAGGCAAGTCTGCCCTCCTCTACCCCGAGGGTAGAGAACAACCATATGAACACGGTGGAGACCATAATCACGGTGCCCGCCTTCTTTACAAAAGACCAGGAACGCTCCCATACAGAACGCATCAGGTTCACAAGGGTGGGCATGTGATAGGCAGGCAGCTCCAAAACGAAGGGGGATGACTCACCAGCAAACAGCCTTGTTTTCTTCAGCATTACACCAGAAATCAATACCGCACCTATGCCGATAAAGTAGGCAACGGGTGCAACCCACCATGCTCCTCCAAACAAAGCCGATGCCACCAGGGCAATCATGGGAAGCTTGGCACCACAGGGCATAAAGGTGGTGGTCATAATAGTCATACGGCGATCCCGCTCATTCTCAATGGTACGGCTAGCCATAATCCCGGGCACACCGCATCCCACGCCGATCAGCATGGGAATGAAGGATTTACCCGAAAGACCAAAACGACGGAAGACGCGGTCTAAAACGAATGCCACACGGGACATATACCCACATGCCTCAAGAAACGCCAGCATGGTAAACAGCACCACCATCTGGGGTACGAAGCCCAGCACGGCACCCACGCCGTCTACGATGCCGTCCAAAACCAGGCTCTGTAGCCAGGGGGCGCAGTCAATGGCCACCATTCCGCGCTCCAGCAGCACGGGAATACCGTCTATCCAGAGTCCAAACAGGAAGAACCCGTCGCCAAACAGGCCATCGTTTGCCCAGTCTGTGGCAAAGGTACCAACGGTGGTTACGGAAATAAAGTAGACCAGGAACATGATCAGTGCAAAAATGGGCAGTGCGGCAAACCGATTGGTAACCACACGGTCGATCTTGTCAGACACTGACATTCTTCTAATATCCTGATTTTTCCTTGTGTAACAGCCACGCAGAATCTTTTCTATGTAGTTATATCTGTCGTTCGTAATAATGCTCTCTGCATCATCGTCACACTCTGCCTCAGCCGCCACAATATCCTCTTCTATATGGGACAGTACCTTTTTGGTAAGTGACAGTTGCTTCAGCACCTTTTCATCCCGCTCAAAGATCTTGATGGCGTACCATCTCTGCATTTCCTGTGGCTGGTCGTGCAGCACCGCCTCTTCAATATGTGCCAGGGCGTGCTCCACCGCACCCGAGAAAATGTGCTTGGGAATAACGCTCCCTCGCTTTGCTGCCAGAATGGACGCCTCTACCGCTTCCTTGACGCCATCGCCTTTTAGGGCGGAGATCTCAAAAACGGGGCATCCCAAACGGCGGGAAAGCACCTCGATGTCAATCTGGTCTCCGTTCTTTCTCACCACGTCCATCATGTTGATGGCCACCACCACGG
>JAZORW010000256.1:0-5423 GCA_045656805.1 Eubacteriales bacterium
CCGCTTGCCCTCCGACTTGCGGATAATGGCGTACAGCCACTTGGGATAATGGGCGGTGATGCCGGTGCAGGTAATGCCAGGATGCACCAGTGCCACGGGAACGTTCACGTGCCGTCTCAGGGACAAAATACCCGCTGCCAAATATCGCTTTGCATTACCGTATACCCTAGAAGCACGGCTCCTCCCCGAGAAATCTATATCCTTCGGGTCATAGGTGCTGTACCCCTGGGCGATGCTGCCTACGGCAATCACACGTCCCCCGACAGCAGATAACTGTTCTCCCAGCTCCCGTGCGAGAAAATAGGGGGAGAGAAAATTGATCTGGTAGACGTTATCATACCCCAGGTCGGTTTTACGCCGGGGAATGCTGTAGGCACCTGCATTCAGATACAGGGCGTATAGGGGGTATTGTTTCAGTTCCTTTAGCCCCCGTACCACGGAGGCAAAGTCGGACAGGTCCATCTGCACGTGGGAGATAGACACACCGGGGTACTGCGTCCGCAGGCGGTCTGCCAGGACACGGGATTTCTCCATATTGCGGTCGATGAGCACCAGGTCTGCCCCCAGACGGGCGAGATAGGCACATAGCTCTTGTCCCAGTCCCCCTGTGGCACCGCTGACGGCTACCGTCCTGCCACGAAGGGAGGTTTGGTAGGCTTTTTGCAGTCGCTTCATACCCGCCCTCCTTTTTTTATATTGTACAACAAAGGGGGCGGCGGTGCAAGAGGAAAGTAAAAGGTAAGGGTGAAAAGCTGTATCTGCAGGTGTGGATTGCTATTTTGGCGGGGATATGGTACAATCTCCATAAGAGAAAACAAGGAGCCACAAATGAGATATATTGCAGAGAAAACCTCCGTCATAGACCCCCAGATGCACTCAGAGGAGTGGGAGAAGGCACAGGTGGGGCAGGTCGCCGTCAATCGCTGGGGGGAATACACCCCCGCACCTGACACCACCTTCCAGGTGCTGTGTGGTCCCCGGGGCATCAGCGTGCGGATGCACACCACCGAGAGAAACCTCAGGTGTGAGTGCCACACCCAGAACGGGGAGGTATATAAGGATAGCTGTATGGAATTTTTCCTGAAGCCCGATATCCACGACCCCATATACCTGAACTTTGAATTTAACCCCCAGGGCATCCTCCGTCTGGGTCTGGGAGAGGGCAGACACGGTCGTGCCCCCATTGAAGTGGACAGAGAGATTTTCAGCATTGTGTCTGAGGCGCAGGAGGGGGACTGGTGGCTGAAGTTTTACATCCCTTACGTTTTTATAGAGTCCTACTTTGCAAAGCTATCCCCCGTATGTAAGGGCAACTTCTATAAATGCGGCGACGCCACCGACCACGTACATTACGGTGCCTGGTCTGAGGTGGAGACCCCCACCCCCGATTTCCACGTTCCCGACTTCTTCGGGAAAATCCAGTGGGGGAAAAAGGCTAGTATAAAGGGTGATTTTTACCTCTTAAAAGACCCAAATTACCTAATTTTCTAAAAAGAAAAAATAAAAAACGAAAAAAATCTTCACCCCCCTTGACAAACCCCTGTGTGTATGGTATTATAAACAGGCTTGAAACGCACACTATGCGGGTGTGGCGAAATTGGTAGACGCGTAAGATTCAGGTTCTTATGGTCGCAAGGCTGTGAAGGTTCGAGTCCTTTCACCCGCACCAAAAAGAGAGGCTTAAACGCCTCTCTTTTGCTTTTGTGGGGTGGCGGCTCGAACCTAGCTTTTTACAAAAGCTGGTTCTCCGTCGGCTCAAGGGAAGCAAATCGCCTTGGGTGCGGTGGTCACCACACCCAATTCTCAAAGCCCCTTTCGGGCACGTCGGCAAAAACAATTCACCGAACTGTTTTTTCCTTGTTTACCTTTCACCCGCACCACTGAAAGTCTAAATTGAACCAAGGTTCAGTTTGGGCTTTTTGTTTTTTTAGGTTTTTTTTAAAAAACATACCATTTTGGAAAAAGTATGCTATAATGGATCCATCAACCCAGAAGCCCCCAAAGGGGGCTGGGGTAACTTTGGAGGAATGCAACATGGAATGTAAGACTTGCGGTACGCCTATTGCAGAGGGCGACACCTTTTGTGGTGCCTGCGGTAGCCGTTTGCAGGCGGAGAACCTTTGCCCTGCCTGCGGATACGCAGTACAGCCGGATCACAGCTATTGTGCCAAGTGCGGTGCCCGCCTGGATGGAAAGGTCGTGTGTAACAATTGCGGCACCGAGTTCCAGGGGAATTTCTGCCCCTCCTGCGGACAGGCAAAAAGGGCGCCTTCTCCCAGAAAGGCGACAAAGGATCGTGGACAGGTGGCGAAGCAGGTGTTTACCACCGTGGGGCACGCCCTGCTGATCTTTGGTGCGCTGATGTCCCTGATCTTCGTGTTCTTCTTGGGACTGGAAACCTCTATGGAGGGAGAAGCACCTGAAACGGCAAAGATCTACACCTTCTTCGGTGAATATTATGAGGATATGGAGGAAACCACCGACCTGTCCGGTTTAGATCTGGGTAAAAACCAGGAATGGTGGGAAAACGTCACCAAAAAGAGCGTTACCGCCTACGGTGTGCAGGGCACTCTGCTATCAGCGGCAGTTCTTCTGTGCGTCAGTGGCTTTGCCATTGTGGCTCTGACGAAGTATATTTACAGCTGGGTAACCGGGAAAAAGGACACCTCGGGCCCCTGGGCATTGGCTGCTGCCATTTCTTATCTGGCAGGGGTGATGCTGTTCTTCGGCTATATTCGCATGGAGATGAACGTGCTGGGCACATCGGCTGAGGTCGCCATGACGGGTGCCACCCTGGCAGGTGTGATCCTTTGCACCGTTTCTGTGGCACTGGGGCTGATCTCCCATCTTTGCTCTCAGGGCAGCCTTCCCTGGAGCCGTCAAAGCCTGGTGCCCTCCATCCTCTCCCTGGTAGGCGTGGCACTGGTAGTAGCCGTGGCTATCGGAGGGATGCATTCTGCCTTCGGATTCCAGATGGAATATGAAACGAAATATGCAGAATACAGCGTGGAGCTGCTGAGTGGCTTTGGCATTACCTGCGTGAGCCAGAATCCCGAATTCGCCGCCACCTTTGCCGGACTGTCCGGCTTTGTTTACAATCAAGCTACGTCCACCCTGGTGACCATGAACGTCTGCGGATTTTTGGCACAGCTGGCAGCGGTGCTGCTGGTCGTATTTGCCGCCCTGGCTCTTTGGGGCACTATACGTGGTCTGTTTGGTAAGAGAAATCTCAGCCTCCTGTGGTCCGGTCTTTCTCTTGGCAGTGCCATCGCCCTTCTGGTGTGCGACGTGCTGACATGGCAGAAATTCGAGAGCTTGATGTACTATCAGCAGCCCGGGCTGAAGGAGGTGCCGGATCTGGTCTTCCGTGGGCTCTTTGGCACTGAGATTGCCACCCTGGTACTATCCGTCCTGCTCTTGGCTGTGTGCACCGTGGGATGGGTGTTTAGACGGAAAAAGAGCTACTCGAAATGATTTTGTGAGAGCAAAAATATGAAAATGGAGTTTCGTGAGATCCAGGGCTTGAATTGCACCGTCAGGTATCCCGTGGATTTTGATGAGAAGAAGCAGTATCCCGTTATCTTCTTCCTGCACGGGGCAGGTGGGAGAGGTCCCATGCCTGACATGGAGGTGGTGAAGGGGAGCCCCTTCTTCCTGCATACCTCCAAGATGCCCCAGTTTTCCTTTATCACCGTGGCACCCAGATGCAGTACGGGCAACACCTGGTTTGACCTGTTCCACTGCCTGAAGGCAATGGTATATGAGGTAGCGAGATATCCCTACGTAGATGCCACCCGACTGTACGCCATGGGTAACAGCATGGGCGGCTACGGCACCTGGCAGCTGGCAATGAGCATCCCCGAGATGTTTGCAGCCATCGTTCCCATTTGCGGTGGCGGTATGTACTGGAATGCGGGCAGACTGGTGAACGTGCCCGTCTGGGCGTTCCACGGCGCCCTGGATACCGTGGTGCTGCCTGAGGAATCCAAGAAGATGGTAGATAAGGTAAACCAATGTGGCGGCAACGCAAGGCTGACTCTATACCCCGAGGCGGACCACAACGCCTGGACCCCTACCTTTAAGGATCCCGAGGTGTTCAGATGGCTACTCAGTCAGGTGAACAAAACCGCCCGTGAGATAGAGGACGGGTTCCGAGACCCCAAGATCTACGGCTGAACAAAATAAAAAAGGGAGCGGAGCTGTGAAGCGAATGAGAAAGTATCTTTTGCCCGAGAAGGGACAGTTTTATAAGGCCAATATGCACGCCCATACCTTCATGTCGGACGGAAAAAATTCCCCCGAGGAGGTCAAGGAGATCTTTATGGGCATGGGGTATTCCATCGTGGCGTATACCGACCACGACGTGTACGTGGATCGCTCTCATCTGTGTGACGAAAATTTTCTGGCGCTGAACGGCGTGGAGGAGGAGATCGACGGAGATTTCAAGAACGGATATCTGGATATGGAGCATTGCCATCTGAACTTCATTGCTCTGGAGCAGGACAACCTGAACTGCCCCTGCTATCACAGAACCAAGTATTTCTTCGGGAATGCACCCCAGTACCGCCATTTGGTGAAATTCGACCCCACCCTGCCCGACTATGAAAGAAGCTACACCCACGAATGCATCAACGATATGCTCTCCGAGGGAAAGCGGCGCGGCTTCTACACCGTGCATAACCACCCGGGTAAGGCACTGGAGAACTATCCCATTTATTCCGGGTATAACGAAATGAATGCGGTGGAGATCTATAACGGCACCTTCTCGGACGATCAGCACGTCTACGACGAGCAGCTGCTTCTTGGAAAGCGGATCCATTGCCTGGGTGGCGACGACAGCCATTCCAGGGAGAATTCGGGTCATTCCTTCACCATGATCAAGGCTGAGAAATTGGAGTATCGGGCGGTGACCGACGCCCTGGTGAAGGGGCATTTCTACGCCTCCCGCGGCCCCGAGATCAAGGAGCTGTACGTGGAGGACGGGGTGATCCATATCGAGACCTCGGAGGCAAAGGAGATCCTGTTCGTTTCCGCCGCACGGCATCCCGGCAGACTGACCTTCCGTGCGAAGCCCGGCGAGACGATCACTCAGGCGGACTTCAAGGTGCTGCCTGCCTGCAGGTACGTGCGGGTAGTGGTGACGGACTTTGACGGCTGCACCGCCTGCTCCAACGCCTATTTCGTAGACGAGCTGCTGGAGAGCTGAGAAAAGAAACGAAAAGAACGGAAGGCATAGCCTTCCGTTCTTGTTTTTTATAAAAGTGCAAGGGGCAGGATCACTTCCCCACGCCTTCCACCTGCTCTAAAAACCGTGCGTGCAGGGCGGGGACTACGGTATCGTCCTTTACCTGACGGATGGCACGGGCCAGGTCCTGTGCCGCTGCCTCCAGCGCCGCCTCGCCCTTCTCTGCGGTGGCAACGGA
>JAZORW010000257.1:0-2388 GCA_045656805.1 Eubacteriales bacterium
ACGATGGCATATCTTGAGTTTGAAACTATGGGTATTCCCAGAGTTAAGACAGAACTGAGCATTGCATATGTGGACCACAATACGCTGCAATGCGGTTTTGAGAACGGTGACGACCATCGCTATTTGCAGACTGTTGCCGCAAAGCACGGTGTTTATTTCTCCCGTCCCGGCAACGGCATCTGTCACCAAGTCCATCTGGAGCGCTTTGGCAAGCCCGGTAAGACCCTGATCGGCTCTGACAGCCATACCCCCACCGCAGGCGGCATCGGTATGCTGGCCATGGGTGCGGGAGGCCTGGACGTAGCCGTTGCTATGGGGGGTGGCACCTATTACATCACCATGCCCAGAATCATCGGCGTAGAGCTGGTAGGACGTCTGCCTGACTACGTCAGTGCTAAGGATATTATTCTGGAGATCCTGGGTCGCCTGTCCGTAAAGGGAGGCGTAGGTGCCATTTTAGAGTATTACGGTGAGGGTGTAAAGCACCTGTCCGTGCCCCAAAGAGCCACCATTACCAACATGGGTGCCGAGCTGGGTGCCACCACCTCCATCTTCCCCTCTGACGAGGTGACCCGTGCATTCCTGGCGGCTCAGGGGCGTGAGGAGGTATACGCACCTATGGCTCCTGACGCAGATGCCCGGTACGATCAGACCCTGACGGTAGATCTTGGGCAGCTTCGCCCCCTGGCGGCATGCCCCCACAGCCCTGATAATATTAAGGCCATATCTGACATTCAGGGTATGAAGATCGATCAGGTGTGCATTGGCTCCTGCACCAACTCTTCTATGCAGGATATGCTGACCGTAGCCGCTATTCTCCGTGGCAAGACCGTTGCCCCCGGGGTTTCCCTTTCCATCTCTCCGGGATCGAAGCAGGTGCTGAATATGCTGGCAGAGTGTGGGGCACTGGCGGATATGATCGCCGCAGGTGCCCGAGTTCTGGAATGTGCCTGCGGGCCCTGTATCGGTATGGGCTTCTCCCCCAATTCCGCCGGCATCTCTCTGCGTACCTTTAACCGTAACTTCGAGGGCAGAAGCGGCACCCGCGACGCCTCTGTTTACCTGGTTTCCCCCGAAACGGCGGCGGTGTCCGCCATTCAGGGCTACCTGACCGATCCCACCACCTTTGGTAAGGCCCCCGAGATCCAAATGCCTAAGGCATTCCTTATAAACGATAATATGATCGACCTCCCTGCCACTCAAGGTGCGGAGGCTGACGCCACCCAGGTGCTGCGGGGACCCAATATTAAGCCCATTCCCGTAGGCAAGGCACCCGAGGAGACTCTAAAGTGCAAGCTGGTGCTGAAGGTAGGTGACAACATCACCACCGACCACATCATGCCTGCAGGGGCAAAAATTCTGCCCTTCCGCTCTAACGTGCCTAAGCTGTCTGAGTTCTGCTTCACCGTTTGCGATGCTGACTTCCCCTCCCGTGCAAAGGAGGTAGGCGGCGGCATTGTCGTAGGTGGTACCAACTATGGACAGGGCTCCTCCCGTGAGCATGCGGCGCTGGTGCCCCTGTATCTGGGGGTTCGCTGCGTGGTGGCAAAGAGCTTCGCCAGAATTCACGTGGCAAACCTCATTAACTTTGGCATTCTGCCCATGACCTTCAAAAACCCCGAGGATTACGATAAGCTGACCCAGATGGACGATCTGTCCATTGCAGACTTCCGAGGTGCCGTGGCAGAGAAGGATACCCTGACTCTCACGGATACCACCACGGGCGAGGCAATTGAGCTGGAGCTGAACCTGACCCGCCGTCAAAGAGATATCCTGCTGTCCGGCGGCCTATTAAACTACACCAAAAATACCCAGAGTGAGGAAAAGTGAACCATGGAATATACCAAAGAACTGGATTTAGCCTGCGAAAAATTCAGGGCTATCCTGGAGGGACAGCTGAAGCGAGTAGAGGATATGAAGGAGCAGGGGGATTTCGTAGACTATGACGCCCTGCCCACCATTCGCATCGGCGTCTGCGGCGGCGACGGCATCGGTCCCATCATTACGTGTGAGGCAGAGAGAGTGCTTCGCTTTATCCTGGCTGACCTGGTGGACAGCGGCAGAGTAGAGTTTGTTACCATTGACGGCTTGACACTGGAAAACCGCGTGGCACACCTGAAGGCAATCCCCGACGACGTAATGGAGCAGCTGAAGTCCTGCCATATCATTTTGAAGGGTCCCACCACCACCCCCCAGAAGGGAAGTGGTCTGCCCAATATTGAGAGTGCCAACGTGGCAATGCGTAAGGCACTGGACCTCTTCGCCAACATCCGCCCCGTAAAGGTGCCTGACCAGGGCATTCACTGGACCATCTTCCGTGAGAATACCGAGGGTGGATATGCGGTGGGCAACAGTGGCTTTAACGTTACCGACGACCTGTCACTGGAC
>JAZORW010000258.1:0-3165 GCA_045656805.1 Eubacteriales bacterium
AGTTTCCTTCCGCTCGTGCTGTCGGTCATATAAACATTTATTACTTTATATGGGTGACATAACACAAACGCTGTTTGTTATCGAGTGAACGATTGAGCGCGGAGATTATTTCTTCTTAGCGCGCTTAGCACCGTACTTGGAACGACTCTGCATACGGTTTGCAACACCCTGTGCATCCAGCGTACCGCGGATGATATGATAACGTACACCGGGCAGGTCACGTACACGTCCGCCTCTGATAAGAACAACAGAGTGCTCCTGCAGGTTATGACCGATACCGGGGATATAGGTCGTAGCCTCCATGCCGTTGGTAAGACGAACTCTCGCAATCTTACGAAGTGCAGAGTTAGGCTTCTTAGGGCTGGTCGTGGTAACCTTCGTGCATACGCCTCTCTTTTGCGGCGCGCTCTGCTCAACGGGGACGTTCTTCAAAGTGTTAACGGTCTTCTGCAAAGCGGGTGCCTTAGACTTATAACGCTTCTCACCACGGCCCTGCTTCACGAGCTGGTTAAAGGTTGGCATTTCTTTCCTCCTTCTTCTAAAATTTAAAATGTTTATCTCAACGGTAAAACCGCATCGAACATAGGAAATGCTTTGCACATACTCCTGTGCAAAGTTTTTCATATTATTTTAACACCTTTCGGTGTCTGTGTCAAGAGTTTGCTTGGGGAAATCCGCATTTTCAGCCTCGGGAGACAGGAAAATTTTTCCCCTCCCGATAGGCTTTTATGCATCTCGGCTTATTCAGCCAGACCCAGATCCTCGCCTGCGGGCTCATCACCCTCACGCAGAGACTCAATGTCGATCTCGTGGTAGCGGCTCAGACCGGTACCTGCGGGAATCAGCTTACCGATGATTACGTTCTCCTTCAGACCCAGGAGGTGATCCTCCTTACCTGCGATAGCGGCCTCTGTCAGCACCTTAGTGGTCTCCTGGAAGGAGGCGGCGGACAGGAAGGACTCGGTCATCAGAGAAGCCTTGGTGATACCCAGCAGCATGGGGGCACCGGTTGCGTGACGCAGACCAGCCTCGCCTGCGGCGATTCTGGCGTCTACTGCACGGTTTGCACGGCGCAGCTCCATCACGTCTACGGTAGCACCGGGCAGAAGATCTGTGTCGCCTGCGTCTACCACGGATACCTTACGGGTCATCTGACGGGCGATGACCTCAACGTGCTTATCGTTGACCTCAACGTCCTCACCGCGGTACACCTTCTGTACCTCACGGATGATATAATCGTAAACCGCATCTACACCCTTCAGACGCAGAACGTCTGCGGGAGCCAGATAACCTTCGGTCAGTGCGGTGCCGCGAGCCACGTAGTCGCCCTCGTGCACGTCCACACGCATACCAAAGGGAATATCGTAGGTGTGCTGCTTATCCTCCTCATCGGTAACCACAACCTTGATGTTGGTTACGTTGGTCTGAGGATTCTTCTCAGCTACGATCTGTACGGTACCGTTGCAATCGGTTACAACGGCGGGCTTCTTAGGCTGACGGGCCTCGAACAGCTCTTCAATTCTGGGAAGACCCTGGGTAATATCGGAACCTGCTACACCACCGGTGTGGAAGGTTCTCATGGTCAGCTGGGTACCGGGCTCACCGATGGACTGAGCGGCGATAACACCTACAGCCTCACCGATGCTAACCACCTTACCGGAGGCAAGGTCAGCACCGTAGCAGTGTGCGCAGACACCACGCTCTGCCTGACAGCGGAGGATGGTACGCACCTCAACCTGAGTGATGCCGGCTGCTACGATATCGTCGGCATCCTGCTCGCTGATCATCACGTTGGCAGGAACCAGCAGTTCGCCGGTCTCGGGATGCACCACGTCGGACACGGTGAAGCGACCGACCAGACGCTCCTGCAGATTCTCCAAAGGATGCTCTGCATCACCGTTAGGATTGGGGATCTCGGACATTACGATACCCTCAGTGGCACCGCAATCCAGTTCTCTTACGATAACCTCCTGAGAAACGTCAACCAGACGACGGGTCAGATAACCGGAGTCTGCGGTACGCAGTGCGGTATCGGACAGAGACTTACGGGAACCCTTTGCACCCATGAAGTACTCCAGCATGGTCAGACCTTCACGGAAGTTAGACTTAATGGGGATCTCCAGGGTCTTACCGGAGGTGGCGAACATTAGACCACGCATACCTGCCAGCTGACGGGTCTGCTTAATGGAACCACGGGCACCGGAGGTGGAGATCATGTTGATGGCGTTGTACTTGTCAAGACCCTCGGTCAGCTTCTTGGTAACCTGGTCGGTGGTTTCCTCCCAGACCTTAACCGTGGACTTGTATCTTTCCTCCTCGGAAAGCTCACCGTCCATATAGGACATACGGATGGCCTCTACCTTTTCCTCAGCCTTGGCGATCAGCTCCTTCTTCTCGGGAGGAATGGTCATATCGTAAACCGAGATAGAGATAGAACCCTTGGTGGAATACTTATAGCCCATGCTCTTGATATCATCCAGCATCTGGGCGGTGACACTGAAGCCGTGGTACTTAATGGCACGGTCAACGATGTCCTTCAGCTTCTTAGAGGTGGTGGTGAAGTTGATTTCCAGATCGAACTTGGTTTCCTCGTTGGTACGATCCACGTAGCCCAGATCCTGGGGAATCTTGGAGTTGAAGATCAGTCGACCCATGGTGGCGTCGATGATACGGCTCTCCTTCACACCGTTAAACTCCTTCTCCACGCGAACGCGAATGGGAGTGTGGAGGGTAATATGCTTATTCTCGTATGCCATGACAGCCTCGTCGTAGTCACGGAATACGGGGGTCACGCCCTTCTTCTCTGCCTCGGGGGCATCAATGGTCAGGTAGTAGGAGCCCAGCACCATATCCTGAGAGGGAACAGTCACTGCGTGACCGTTCAGGGGCTTCAGCAGGTTGTTAGCAGACAGCATCAGAATGCGTGCCTCCGCCTGTGCCTCAGCGGACAGGGGCAGGTGAACGGGCATCTGGTCGCCGTCGAAGTCTGCGTTAAATGCGGAGCATACCAGGGGATGCAGCTTAATAGCACGGCCCTCAACCAGCACGGGCTCGAATGCCTGAATAGACAGACGGTGCAGGGTAGGTGCGCGGTTGAGGAGCACGGGATGCTCCTTGATGACGTTCTCGAGGGCGTCGTAGACCTCGGGGAAATTGCGCTCGATC
>JAZORW010000259.1:0-3970 GCA_045656805.1 Eubacteriales bacterium
GGTGAGGCTATTTCCTGGCACCTGGCAACCGCTCTGGATATTCCTCTGGATAAAGAGTGTAGAGTCGCCTTTAACGAAATCACTAAGGATGCTGTTAAGTACGCTGTAAAGCATCCCAGATGCATTGATACCGACCTGGTAAATTCTCAGCAGGCAAGACGTATTCTTGACCGTATCGTCGGCTACCAGCTGAGTCCCTTCCTGTGGAAGAACGTTAAAAACGGTCTCTCTGCAGGTCGTGTGCAGTCTGTTCTCACTCGCCTGATCTGTGAGAGAGAAGAAGAGATCAGGGCTTTCGTTCCTACCGCATATTTCACCATTGAGGCAGTAGCCAAGGTGGCGGGCGGCGGTACCCTTGCCGTTCATTTTGTAGGAAATGAGCAGAGCAAGAGCAAGATCACAGACGAGGCACTGGCGTATAAGATCGAAGACGCGGTGCGCAGCGGTGCCTTCAAGGTGCAGAATGTGAAAACCGCACAAAAAAACAGAATGCCCCAGGCACCCTTTACTACCTCCACCATGCAGCAGGAGGCATCTAAGCGTCTGGGCTTCCAGGCTGAGCATATTATGAGAATTGCTCAGGAGCTGTACGAGGGTATCAATCTGGGTGCAGATCTGGGCGGCGTTCAGGGTTTGATCACCTATATGCGTACTGACTCCCAGCGCATCTCTGAAGGTGCTAAGGAAGCGGCATCCCTCTATATTGCAGAAAACTATGGGACAGAGTATGTTCCCGCTATTCCCAACCTGTTTAAATCCAAGACAAATTCTCAGGATGCACACGAGGCCATTCGCCCCACCCAGGTGGCACTGACCCCCGCCGTTGTCCGTGGCAGACTTTCTCAGGATCAGTATAAGCTGTATCGCCTGATCTGGGAGAGATTTGTAGCCAGCCAGATGGCTGCCGCTATCTATGACACCGTGACCGTGGACATGGAATGTGCCGGGTATCAGTTCCGTGCATCCGGATATACCGTTAAGTTCCGTGGCTATACCGCCGTTTCCGGTCAAAATCAGGAGGAGATGGAAGAGGTTGACTCTGTGGCAGGCACCCTGCCCGCCGTAGCCGCAGGAGACACCCTGGAGGTGGAGGACGTGCTGTGTGCCCTGCATCACACCGAGCCCCCTGCCAGATATAATGAGGCAAGTTTGGTTAAGGTGCTGGAGGAGAGCGGTATTTACCGTCCCTCTACCTATGCTACTATGATCACCACTATTCTTTCCCGAGAGTATGTGAAGCGTCAGGGACGTAGCCTGGTGCCTACCCCTCTGGGCGAGATCACTAACCGCCTGATGAAGGAGAGCTTCCCCGGCATCGTAGATACCGAATTCACTGCCATTCTGGAAGAAAAACTGGATAGCATTGAGCACGGCGGCATTCCTATGGAGCAGATCCTCTCTGATTTCTATCAGGATTTCAGCCAGCATCTTGAGCATGCGATGGAATCTGTAAAGAAGGAGGCATTGCCCGTAGAGCAGTCTGAGGTGGAGTGCAAGAACTGCGGCGAGAAGATGGTGTACCGCAGCGGTCGCTTCGGTAAGTTCTTAGCATGCCCCAATTACCCTACCTGTCGCACCACCTATGCACTGGATAGAGATGGCAACCCTATCATTAAGGCACCCCAGCAGAAGACAGAAACAGTATCTGATATGAAGTGCCAGACCTGCGGCTCTGATATGGTATTGCGTCGCGGGAAGTTCGGTGAGTTCTATGCTTGCTCTGCCTATCCCACCTGTAAATACACCCAGGCAATCGTACAGGATACCGGTGTTCCCTGTCCTAAGTGTAATTCCCGCATCATCGTACGTCACAGCAGAGACAGAAAGGTATTCTACAGCTGTGAGAAGTACCCCGATTGTGATTGGTCCTCTTGGGATATGCCCCTAAGCGAGAGCTGCCCTGAGTGCGGTTCTATGCTGCTATACAAGAAACTAAAGAAAACCGTCGTTTGTTCCTCTGAGGGGTGTGAATACACCGCCAGCGGAGAAAGAAAGGTAATCGAATAATGCCGTGCATTCGTGTGATCGGTGCCGGGCTTGCAGGTGTGGAGGCCGCCTGGCAGGCGGCACGTCTCGGGGTCAGTGTTGAACTGATCGAAATGAAACCGCACAAGCGTACTCCTGCCCATCATAGCGACACCTTTGCCGAGCTTTGCTGCTCCAATTCTCTTAGATCCAACCAGCTATCCAATGCGGTGGGGCTTCTCAAAGAAGAGATGTCCCGCATGGGATCCCTGGTGCTGGAGGCGGCGTATGCTACCCGTGTGCCTGCCGGGGGAGCCCTGGCGGTGAATCGGGATACCTTTTCCCAATATATTACCGACAAGATTAAGAACCATCCTCTCATCGAGGTAATCGAAGAGGAGGTAATCTCCCTTGACACCACCGTTCCCACCGTGGTAGCCACCGGCCCCCTGACCAGTGATGCACTGGCAGAGGATATCCGGCGTCTGGTGGGAGGCGGAGAGCTGCATTTTTATGATGCTGCCGCTCCGATTGTTGATTTTTCCACCGTGGATCTTTCCCGTGCGTTTTTCGCATCCCGTTACGGAAAGGGAGACGGCGACGATTACCTCAACTGTCCTATGACAGAGGAGGAATATTTGGAATTCTACCAGGCACTCGTAGGTGCCGAGGTGGCGATTCTAAAAGAATTTGACAGTGAGAGCCAAAAGGATCTCTCTGTTTTCGAGGGGTGTATGCCCGTGGAGGTTATGGCTGCACGAGGCGTGGATACCCTTCGCTTTGGTCCTATGAAGCCTGTAGGATTGCCCGTGCCCTCTACCGGGAAGGATGCATATGCCACTGTGCAGCTACGCCGCGAAAATGCGGAGGGCACGATGTATAATCTGGTAGGCTTTCAGACGCACCTGACCTTTGCTGAGCAGAGGAGGGTGTTCCGCATGATCCCGGGCCTCGAAAATGCTGAGTTTATGCGGTATGGTGTGATGCACCGCAACACCTACCTGAATTCTCCTGGAATATTAGGCATTGACTTTACCTGCCTTGCTTATCCAAACATTGCTTTTGCTGGTCAGATGACGGGCGTTGAGGGATATGTGGAGTCTGCTGCCTCTGGTTTCGTGGCAGGTATGCAGATGGCACGAAGCCTTCTGGGTCTTGAGAGAGTGCCTCTTGATGCCACCACGGTGATTGGTGCCATGGCGGAATACGTGAGAGTCGGCACACAAACCAAGTTTCAACCTATGAATGCAAACTTCGGAGTTTTGGCACCCCTGGACCATAAGGTAAAAGGTGGGAAGAAGTTCCGTAACGAAGCATACGCAAACCGTTCCCTGGAGGTAGTGGATAACCTCCTAACAAAATACTTTGAAAGGAGCGACTCATGAGAATTATCGTGGATATTATGGGCGGCGATCAGGCCCCCGAAATACTCATGGAGGGAGCCATGCTGGCTGCCGAGCAATATGGGATCGAAATAGCCCTGGTGGGTGACGAAGCCCTGATTCACCGTGAACTGAAAAAATGGCCACAGGTGTCTCATCGAGTGTCTGTCCATCACGCGGGTGATGTGGTCCTAATGGAGGATCGCGCTCTTTCCGTTGTCCGTGAAAAGGACGAGTCCTCTATGGCAATAGGACTGAAGCTGCTTTCAGAGAATATGGGTGATGCCTTCGTCAGTGCAGGTAACACGGGCGCTCTGATGGCAGGTGCTACCCTAATCGTTCACCGTATTAAGGGCATTCACCGTGCAGGAATTG
This sequence comes from Eubacteriales bacterium, assembly GCA_045656805.1. Lineage (GTDB taxonomy): Bacteria > Bacillota > Clostridia > Oscillospirales > CAG-272 > UBA1740. The sequence continues at coordinate 3,723 of JAZORW010000259.1, forward strand.
CTACCATTCTCCCCTTTGCCACACCCTGCCTTTTAATGGATAGCGGTGCAAACCTGGAGGTAGATCCCAGAGATCTGGAGCAGTTTGCCTATATGGGCTCTCTGTATATGGAGCGTATACTGGGGGTAGATTCCCCCCGCGTGGGCATTCTGAACAACGGTACCGAAAGTACCAAGGGCAGGGCACTGGAAAGGGAAGCACACCTCTTGTTCTCCGATGCTGACTTTCATTTTATTGGCAACGTAGAG
>JAZORW010000260.1:0-2875 GCA_045656805.1 Eubacteriales bacterium
ACATCCCCCCGACTGTTTATACCTCGTTCATAATAGGTGTCTATAATTTCATGCAAAGATAATTTTATAAGCGAGGCTAAATATGCTGACACTGAAAGACATAGTGAAGGAATACGGCACGGGCGAAGACGCCGTCAGAGCCCTGCGTGGCGTATCTCTCCATTTCCGCCCCCACGAATTCGTGGCAATTCTGGGTCCCTCCGGATGCGGTAAGACAACCCTCTTAAACATCATCGGCGGTCTTGGCCAGTACACCGACGGTGACCTGGTGATCGAGGGCATTTCCACAAAAGAATATAAGGATAGCGACTGGGACGGCTACCGTAACCACCGCGTAGGCTTCGTTTTCCAGTCCTATAACCTGATCCCCCACCAGACGGTGCTGTCTAACGTTGAGCTGGCACTGACCCTCTCCGGCGTTTCCCGTCAGGAGCGTCATGAGAGAGCCGCCCAGGCACTGGCACAGGTGGGCCTTGGGGATCAGCTGAAGAAGAAGCCCAACCAGATGTCCGGCGGTCAGATGCAGAGAGTGGCGATTGCCCGCGCTCTCATCAACAACCCTGAGATCATTCTGGCAGACGAACCCACGGGTGCACTGGACACCGCCACCAGCGAATCCGTAATGGAACTCCTCCGTCAGGTATCCGAAGATCGCCTGATCGTGATGGTTACCCATAACCCTGAGCTGGCAGAAAGATATGCCACCCGTATTATCCGCGTGGTAGACGGCCTGGTAGTAGACGACTCTAATCCCTATGACGGCGTGTCCGAGGAGATTACCCCCGCCCCCGTAGTGGAGGCAGTAGAGGAGGTAGATCCCCTGCTGGACGCCCCGAGGAAGAAGACCAAGAAGGCAAAGAAGGAAAAGAAGCCCTCCATGTCCTTCCTCACCGCCCTGTCCCTCTCCTTAAATAACTTAATGACCAAAAAGGCGAGAACCATTCTCACCTCCTTCGCCGGCTCTATCGGTATTATCGGTATCGCCCTGGTGCTGGCGCTGTCCAACGGTATCCAGCTGTTTATTGACAAGGTGCAGGAGGATACCCTGTCCTCCTACCCCATCACCCTGGAGAGCGGCACGGTGGATATGACCTCCCTCATGAACGCCATTGCAGGCAACGGCGAGGAGGTGGAGAAGGTCCCCGGCCATATCACCTCCAACGATATGCTGGCGAACATCAACGCCTCCATCCTCCAGGATTATAAGGAAAACGACCTGGAGGCCTTTAAGGCGTATATTGAGAGCGACGCCTCCTCCATCCGTGAGAACGCCACGGTGCAGTACGTATACAGTGCCACCCCCCAGGTGTATAAGCAGCTGCAAAACGGCACCTACCTGTCCGTCAATCCCTCCGGCATTCTGAATATGCTGATGGACTACATGGGCATGAGTGGCTCCTCCTTCTCCACCAACGTGTGGAGCGAAATGATCGACAACCCAGAGCTGCTGGAGAGCCAGTATCAGATGCTGGCAGGTAACTGGCCCACCGCCTATAACGAGGTGGTGCTGGTAGCAGACTCTAACCACCAGATCGCCGACCTGATGCTATATGCACTGGGCATCCGTGACCCCAAGGATTTTGAGTCCCTGTTCACCTCCGCCCCCAGCACCTCTTACCCCACCCGGTATTCCTATCAGGACCTGCTGAACCTGACCTTCCGTCTGGTACTGGCATGCGACTATTATGAAAAGGATGCAGAAACCGGTCTGTGGACCGACCTGCGTGAGGATACCGCCGCCCTGACGGACCTGCTCAACAGCTCTGCCGCCATCGATATTAAGGTGGTAGGTATCGTGGCACCTAATCCTGACGCCACCGCCACCTCCATCAGCGGCACCGTGGGCTTTACCAGTGCCCTGACCAAATATATCATTGAAGAAACCACCAGAATGGAGGACGGTCACTACGTCCACGCCGTGGTGGAAGAACAAATGACAAATCCTGAAAAGGATATCCTCACGGGTCTGCCCTTCTACGTAGCAGACACCGCTACCCCCGCAGAGCAGGCAATTAGCTTCCGCGAGTGGCTGGCGGGTGCAGCCGACAGGGACAAGGCGCTCCAGTACGAGCAGAACCTGACCTCCATTGTCTTTAACGCCGTGTTCGGAGAGCTGGTTACCAACATCTACGCCGCCTACATGTATCCCCCCACCCCTGAGCTGGCGGGCTCGCCCATGTTCCCCTACGCCGACCAGGCGGCTGCCGAGGAGGCACTGCGGCTGGCAGTTGTGACCCTGATGCAGGAGGATCCCACCCTCTTCAACCGTCTGAAGCAGCAGATGCCAGACCTTCTGGGCAACGTAAACGCCACCATCTTCTTAGAATACCTGCCCCAGCTGGATCACACCACCCTGTGCATGCTGCTGACGGGTCTATCCGTCTACGAGGGCGGTACCTACGACGCCACCTATAAGACCTATAAGACTGAGCTGGCAACCCTGGGCGAAGCAGAGAAGGCGCAGCGTTACTACGATTACGTAGTCAGCACGGGTGCCCTGGGCACCCCCACCGCCCCCGAGGACGAGGAGCTGTCCGCCGCCGACCAGGCGGCTGTGAAGCTGTGGGAGACCTATAAGAAGACCGGCACCTCCCCCTCCACCTATAAGAGCAATCTGGTAGAAATGGGCATCGCCGACCTGGATAAGCCCACTGCCATTTACCTCTACCCCCATTCCTTTGAGGCAAAGGAAGCCATCTCCGCCGAGATCGAAGAGTATAATAAGGCAAATCCCGATAAGGAGATCACCTATACCGACTATATCGGCATTCTGCTCTCCTCCGTTTCCATCATTCTGGACGTCATCACCTACGTGCTGGTAGCCTTTATCAGTATTTCCCTGGTGGTTTCCTCCATCATGATCGGCATCATCACC
>JAZORW010000261.1:0-1489 GCA_045656805.1 Eubacteriales bacterium
CTGCTCGCAGGGGGTGTGTTTTTTGCTCCGCGGAGCAAAAAACACACCCCCTGCGAGCAGGGGGTGTGTTGGGGGAACTACATCGCTCTGAAATTATCAACGCCCGTATCTACGAACCAATCGTAGGTGACTTCCTCACCGTCTATGAGCCAACGGCGGGGACAGTTGTTGTCCATCCAGTCAAGGGGGCGGCAGTCGTTTGTCTGTACCGAGTTTACTGCCCAAGCCTGCCCAAGCTCTGCCGTCTGCTCCTGGGTAAGGGCGTTAGGCTGGCAGGAAACGAAGAGGGGCGAGCCGCTTCGGGAAAGAAGGTGGAGCCATTGACGGTTCTTTTCCCAAGGTATGAGCTGTTCGCCCGTGAGCTTTCTTGTCATTATGCCCACACAGTCGGCATCCGCCATATAAAAGGTGCCGTTCTGTATCATACGGAAGGCCAGGGTGTTGGGACCCATTTTGCGGGTGCGTCGCCACTCCTTGCCCGAGGTATCGTCACCCGTGCGGTTAAGCTCGTAAAGTCCCGCACAGAGGTGGGAGGCGGTGTTACAACCGATAATAACGCAGTCCTCCCCCGCCGCCTCTCTTATAACGCGGTAGAGGTTGAGGGTTATCTCGGCAGTAGTCCTGGACCTATCGAAGAATGCCCAATCGTCCTCCTTAACCATTCTGTCCTTCATGCCGTAGCCGAAGTTTACAAATATATCTCTTACCGTAAAGTCGTGCTTAATAAGGTCAAAGCCCCATTCCCTGAACATCTTGGTAATATCCGCAACGTATTTCAACACGTCGGGATGAGAGGGATCAAGCATAGCCTTGTCTTTGGGGTGACGCCAGGGCGAATCGGCAGGCACCACCTCATTTTGGGAGTCGTGGAGATACCTTACCCATATCCCCGTGCGTACCCCCTTGGCCTTCATCTCGGTTGCCAGTCTTTTCATATCGGGAAATCTCTCGTTTGTCACCGTCCAAGGACCGTCGCAGGGGTTTTTCTGCCAACCGTCGTCGATAACCATATAGGGACGGTTGTCAAGGCCTTGGCATTGACGGGCAACTATTTCGGTGTCCCCAAGTATCTCCTCGTGGGAGGACTGCCCGTAGGCATAATACCAGTTATTAGAGCCAAAAACCTTGTGGTTAGGGAGTTTTGGGGCGGGACACATAAGGGAACAGAAGCTTCTGCCCGCATCAAAGGCGGAAACGTCTCTGTAATCCCCGAAGACTATCTCACACAATTCAAGCCTTCTACTGTCAAGCATAACACCTTTACCGCCACATCTCACGTCTGCCCAGAGGGTTACTCCTACTCCGTCGTACTGCCAGGTGACTATGGAGGAGGGTTGGACCTTAACTCCGAAGCCCTCGGTGTATCTGCCCGCGGTGTTGGGGTCAGAATCGGTGCCGTTGGACACCAGAATGTACCAAGGCATCACTCTGTTGGGCTCAATGCCCTGCCACGCAAGGTCGCCGTAGGCCCTTTCAAAGGCGTCGCCCA
>JAZORW010000262.1:0-3289 GCA_045656805.1 Eubacteriales bacterium
TGTAAGCACAGTAATGTGTTCAGTTTAGCGATACTAATTGTCCGAGGGCTTGAACTGCATCGCTTTTCAAGCTTCGCACGATTGTTTGAGGCGTTTGGAGTGTATTCGGTTTTTCAATGAGCAGTCAAAAAGCGACGCTGATGCGTCGCTTTTTTCTTTTTTCGTGATCATGCCCGCCGCGCCGTGGACAGACAATACATATTCAAAATACGAACAGTTTTGATCCTCATCACGCATAAAGTTGCCGATATCGGCAAAAATATAAGCAAAGCGAAGAGTGAATTGATTGACATTTTGCCGATAACGTGGTATAATGATGTAAAGAAAGCGGGAGGTAGGCGCATGAAATTTTTATCCGTAAAAGAGGTTGCCTTGCTATGGAACACCTCTGAGCGTAGCGTTCGTAATTATTGTGCCGAGGGACGTGTCGCCGGGGCCTTCCTTACGGGCAAGACCTGGAACATTCCGGAAAACGCCGAGAAGCCCCAAAGAAGCAATAAAAGCAAGCCCGCACCGCGGACCCTGCTGGACGTTTTAAAAGAGGAAAAGCGGGGGCAAGTGCACGGTGGAATTTATCACAAAATACAGATCGAGCTGACCTACAATTCCAACCATATGGAGGGCAGTCGTCTTACCCATGATCAGACACGGTATATTTATGAAACCAACACCGTGGGTATCACCGAGGGGGGCATTCGCGTTGATGATATTGTGGAAACCGCTACTCACTTTCGTTGCATAGACGAAATTATAGAAAATGCGAAGACGCAGCTGAATGAAAAGCTGATCAAGCATTTGCACCTGATTCTCAAGAACGGAACAAGCGATTCGAAAAAAGACTGGTTTGCCGTCGGCGATTATAAAAGGGTGCCTAACGAGGTTGGCGGTAGTGAAACAGCTCTGCCGGAAAACGTATCTACGGAAATGAAACGGCTCCTTGCCGACTATAATAGCAAAGAGACCGTGACGCTGGAGGATATTATTGAGTTTCACGTGCGGTTTGAACGCATCCATCCATTCCAAGACGGAAACGGTCGCGTTGGCAGGCTTATTATGTTCAAGGAATGCCTGAAGCACGATATTGTGCCCTTTATCATTGAAGATAAGATTAAGATGTTCTACTATCGGGGGCTTAAGGAGTGGAATCGGGAAAAGGGGTATCTCACCGACACCTGCCTTGCGGCACAGGACACGTTTAAAGGCTATTTGGATTATTTCCGCATTCATTACGATTAAGAAAAAAGAAAAAGGCGGACAGCCAGGCTGTCCGCCTTTTTTGAGCCAATGGCTTACTCCTCGCCTCGGGGGGCGAGCGTGGCAGATAAAAGGTTAATAAGAAAAATCCACCACGGAGCGTGATGGATTTTTGGGGTTGATTTTAGAAAAAAGAGAGGGTCCGCCAGGTTACAGAAGGTAAATGTTGTCCTTTTTGACGGCTTCGCGGTGAGAGGCGGGCCAGACGGAGGACTGCACCTCGCCGATGTGGGCCTTCTCAAGGAGAAGCATGCAGAGACGGGACTGGCCGATACCGCCGCCCAGGGTCAGGGGGTAGGTGCCGTCTAAGACACCGCGGTGGTATTCCAGCCGGGCACGCTCGGTGGCGCCCGAGGCGATGAGCTGTTCGCTTAGGCGTGGGGCGTCTACACGGATGCCCATGGAGGACAGCTCCAGTGCACAGCCTAAGGTAGGGTTCCAGACCAGGATGTCGCCGTTCAGGGTCCAGTCGTCATAGTCGGGGGCACGGCTGTCGTGGGGGATGCCGTTAGAGAGCGGCACGCCGATTTGCTCCAGAAATACGGTTCCTCTTTGACGGGTGATCTCGTTTTCACGCTCCTTGGGAGTGAGGGTGGGATACATCTCTTCCAGCTCACGGGAGGTGATAAAGGTAACCTCACGGCAGATGGGGCTCTGCAGGGCGGGGTAGGTGGTGCTGACCATTTCCTTCACCTCGCAGAGGGTGTCTACAATACGGCGAACGACGTCGTGCAGATACTCACGGGTGCGTTCCTTTTCGGAAATGACCACCTCCCAGTCCCACTGGTCAACGAACAGGGAGTGGATATGGTCCACGTCATCGTCACGGCGGACGGCGTTCATGTCGGTGTAAATGCCCTCGCCCGGCTGATAGCCGAAGGCGGAGAGCTGCATACGCTTCCATTTCGCCAGGGACTGGACGATCTCCACGGTGACCCCTGCGTTCTTGGCGTCAAAGGAGATCTTTCTCTCCACGCCGCTCAGGTCGTCGTTAATACCTCTGCCTGCCTCCACGATGACGGGGGCGGTGACACGGTCCAGATTCAGGGCGGTAGCCAAACGGCGCTGGAAGGCATCCTTCACCATCTTAATGGCACGCTGGGTCTCACGGACGCTCAGCTTGCTCTCATAGGGGGTGGTGGGGGTGTAGTTCATTTTGGCTCCTTATCGAATGCTACCCACGGTTCTGGGGTACAGGATCACGTCACGGATGTTCTGCATACCGGTGACGTACATCAGAATTCTCTCAAAGCCCAGACCGAAGCCACTGTGAGGCACGGAGCCAAAGCGGCGCAGGTCCAGATAATCCTTATAGGGTGCCATATCCATGCCACGGGCTTCCATAGCAGAGACCAGCTTATCATAATCAGCCTCTCTCTCGGAGCAGCCGATGATCTCGCCTACGCCGGGCACCAAAAGGTCGGTGGCGGCAACCGTCTTGCCGTCGGGGTTTTGCTTCATATAGAAGGACTTAATGTCTTTGGGGTAGTTGGTGATAAAGACGGGCTTCTTATACAGCTCCTCGGTGATGTATCTCTCATGCTCGGTCTGCAGGTCACAGCCCCACTCTACGGGATACTCAAACTGCTTACCGGACGCCTTCAGCTGCTCAACCGCCAGGGTGTAGTCTACCACGGCGAAATCGTTGTCGATCACCTGCTGCAGCTTCTCTCGCAGGCCACTCTCAAACCGCTCCTCAAAGAATGCCAGCTCGTCGGGGCACTTCTCCATCACGTCACGGATGATATACTTGATCATTTCCTCGGCGATGGCGATGATGTCGGGCAGCTCGGCAAATGCCACCTCAGGCTCAATATGCCAGAACTCTGCCACATGGCGGGGGGTGTTACTATTCTCTGCACGGAAGGAGGGGCCGAAGGTGTAGATCTTGCCGAAGGCAAGGGCGGCTACCTCACCCTCCAGCTGACCGGAAACGGACAGACCTGCACGGCGGCCGAAGAAATCCTCGGCATAGTAGTCCTCAGCACTCTTATACTCGGGGGCATAGCCCTGGGTGGTGACCTGGAATACCTCA
>JAZORW010000263.1:0-1903 GCA_045656805.1 Eubacteriales bacterium
CTTTCTGAGGTTTCGTACAGATTGCTGCTGGCAATCAGAGAAGCGGCAATACCACGGTCCACCACCGATACGTTGCCACTGAATACACAGCTTGCAAACTGGATTCCCACCAGTGTCTGGCACTGACTGATATCAGCGGCATTATAGCGCCCCAGAAGCCCACCCGCATGGGTGGTGCCTAAAACATCACCTACGAAAAGACAGTTGGTCAAAATCGTGGTACCGGGGGCATTTAGCAGAATGCCAGAGTAGCCACCTGCTACGCCCGTGGTAGCAGTGACGTCACCGTATACGGCCAAGTTCACGGAGGTCATAGAACCAAAGGTGGTACCGCTGTCATAGGAGGGGTTTTGATACCCAAAAATACCGCCTACGTAATTGGCGCCTGTTATGTTCGCATAGCTGGTGGAGTTTTGCAAAATGGCGGATTGCCATGCACCGTCGTTTTTCCCTATCAGACCACCTACACAGTTGGTGCCGGAGGCAATTATCTCACCGTAGTTCACCAGAGCGTCTAAAATTCCGTGGGAAACAGCGGTTTCTGCTCCTGCATACCCCACGATTCCACCTACGCCCTCCATAGCACCCGTACCGGATACGGTGATCTTGCCGTAGTTAGTACAGTTAGTGATAGAAACGGAGGAAGCCATGTGGGTACTACCCACGATGCCACCCACGAAGCAATCCGTAGCGGTGGAGCTGTTTCTTAAGGTAATATCCGCATAATTGACGCAATGGTCAATCACGGGTCCCTCAACGGCATTCGTGGCAGCCGTGGTGATCACAAATACGCCTACACTGCCCGCCCCACAGCTGATGGTCATATAATTTTCACACGCGGATAACGTGGCACCCTTCGTAGCAGCACCTGCAAAAATGCCGTGAGCACCGCCCGTGGAGCCGGAAATGCTATACTGACCAGAAACAACGCATTTTCTAATCGATGCCTCGTCTGTCAGTGTGTTCACCAGCACTGCCCCGCTGTGGATGGAGGCGGTCCCGTCAAAGCGACAATTTACAATCGCAGCTTTGGGACCTGTCAAGCTATCCACAATGGCACAGGTGCCATTGACTGCTGGATTCGTTAGAGTAAAGCCCGAAAAAATCAGATTCTTAAAGGTGCCCGTAACAGTACCAAATAGCTCACCGGTCTGCTTTAGGTTCAAAACGGCATATCCATCACCGTCCAAAGTCCCGGCAAAGTCGGCACCGCCATTTATCTCGTACCCCTTCATATCCACGTTCACAGTTAAGCGGTACGTAGTGGCGGGATTATAGGTGCTATGACTCGCCAACCAAGCAAATTCTGCAGCAGAGGTGACGAAAACAACACCGTCTGATGCAATATCCCTTGGTTCTATAAAGGTGGTGCCATCCCAGACGTCAGTTTCTCCCTTTAGGGCGATTTCAGGGGCTGTATAGCCGGCGGATAACCCGGGGGTACTGGTCTCGTCTGCGGAAGCGACCAAATTCATGGCTACAAAAGAGCCTAAAATCATGGTCAGCACCAGCATGAAAGACATCGCCTTTGTCAATTGTCTACGCATGGTTTTCCCTCTATGATGTTGAATTTGAATAGCCCGTCGAAGGGGGCAGCCATAGGGCTGTCCTACTCTTCGCTTTTTGTGTTCACTGATTTTTGTCCTCGCTTTGAGGGTCAATAAGCCCTTCGCTCTGCTCTTCGGTTGCCTCCAGGCTGGGGCGCAAAACCGGTGCACCACCGGAGTTACCCATTTCCAGAGAAAGGGCTGCCTCTGCTGCAGCTCTGGCTGCCTCTTCTGCGGCTACCTTCTCGTTTGCTTCGCGAGTCTTGCGCTCACGCTCCTCCATCATGGCTTCCAGCTCTTCAAGAGTCGCGTTTTGATCCATCAGAGAAGCGAAGAGGGTAGCGTCCATCACCTCG
>JAZORW010000264.1:0-1370 GCA_045656805.1 Eubacteriales bacterium
CTTTTTTGCTCATGGTGGCACTGTAGAGCAGGGGCTTTAGGTCCGTTTCCTCCGGGCCTCGTTTGGTACGCTTTGTGACCATGATTTGGGGAGCAGCAAAAATCTCGGCGATCTTCTCGCAGGCTCCATCGGGAACACCCTTGTCATAATACAGAGTTAGTTCTGCCTGTAAACGGGTGAGGAACTTGGTTTTAACGGGACTTTCGTAGACCTTTAATACCTTAATGCCCTGAGGCATAACGGCATTCAGTTCTGCAGGGGTAATGGTTAGCTTTTCATCCAGCTCGTACTCTAAAATCTCACACAGACTTTCCATACCTACACTTAGGGGCAGGGGCATGGAAACATAGGCATGGGGGGTATAGCCCTGAGAGTGGTGCAGGAGCACACCTGCCCGACGGAACACCCGCTGCATGAGTCGCATGGTATCCAAATGGGACATCCAGACCGCCTTGCCGGTCTTTTCGAATAAGATTCTATCCATCACACTTGCCTCCCTTCAGCAGACAGTTGGCACCGCAGGCACTGCACTGTGTACGGCAGTCGGGAGTGGTCTCGGAGTTATACGCACGGCTGCGCTCTCTCTTGAGATAGGCATCCTGTACGCCGTCGGAAATCACATCCCAAGGCAGGAGTTCGTTCTCATCATAGCCTCTGACCGTATAATGGTCGGGATCGATCCCGCATTCACGGAAGGCATCTAACCACATTTGATAGTTAAAATACTCATCCCATGCATCCAGATGGGCGCCCTTTTCCACAACGGTTTCCAAGAGTGTCCCCAGTCGGCGGTCACCACGGGCTAAAACAGATTCCAGACGGCTGACGTCGGCAGCATGCCAATTATACTCGATGCTCTTAGAGGGCATATTTTCCTTGAGTAACCGCTGACGGCGCAGGTATTCCTCGGGAGAGATCTGCTTTTCCCACTGGAAGGGGGTAAAGGGCTTGGGGACGAAATAGGCGGTGGAAACATGGATGCGACAGCCGCGCTTCTTGTTGGAGGCGTGGACGCGCCATGTTTTGAGAATCTTATAGACCAGCTCGGCAATACCTAAAACATCCTCATCCGTTTCCGTGGGCAGACCCAGCATGAAATAGAGCTTCACATTGTTCCAGCCACCCTCAAAGGCGATGCGGCAGGTCTCCAAAATTTCTTCTTCGGTGACATTTTTGTTGATGGCATCCCGCAAACGCTGGGTGCCTGCTTCGGGGGCGAAGGTCAGGCCACTCTTGCGCACCTGTTGGAGCTTGAGCATCAGCTCACGGGAGAAATTATCTGCCCGCAGAGAGGGGAGGGACAGGTTGATCTTACGGGGGGTGCAATAGTCCAGCATTCCCTCTGCCAGTTCGGGCAGACGCTTGTAGTC
>JAZORW010000265.1:0-6135 GCA_045656805.1 Eubacteriales bacterium
CAGACCCTGGCAAACGCCTATCTTGCCATTGATGCAAACCTTGAGATAGTGCCTGTGATCAATAAGATAGACCTTCCTTCCTCCAACGTAGACGGATGCAGAGGGGAGATCGAGGATATTATCGGTATCCCTGCCTCTGACTGTCCTGCGGTTTCGGCAAAGACAGGCCTGAACGTAGAGGACGTGCTGGAACGCATCGTCACCGATATTCCCGCCCCTAAGGGGAATGCAGATGCCCCCCTGAAGGCACTGATCTTTGACTCTAACTACGACTCCTATCTGGGGGTGGTGGTCAACATCCGCCTCTTTGACGGTACCCTGCGTGCAGGGGATACCATCCGCCTGATGGCTACGGGTGCCACCTACGAGGTGGCAGAGGTGGGTACCATGTCTGCCTTTGGTCTGACCCGACAGGACTGCCTGACCGCCGGAGACGTAGGCTATTTTACCGCCTCTATTAAGACCGTAGGAGATACCCGTGTAGGCGATACCGTGACCCATGCGGAGGGTGGCACAGAAGAGCCCCTGCCGGGATTTTACGACGTGCGTCCCATGGTATATGCGGGTATCTATCCCGCAGACGGTGCCAAATACGGAGATTTGCGTGACGCACTGGAAAAGCTACAGCTAAACGACGCCTCCCTGACCTTTGAGCCTGAGACCTCCGTGGCACTGGGCTTCGGCTTCCGTTGCGGCTTCCTGGGCCTTCTCCACATGGACGTGATCGAGGAGCGACTGGAAAGAGAATTCAATCTGGACCTGATCACCACCGCACCCAGCGTTATTTATAAGCTGAAGCTGCGTGGCGGCGGGGGAGAGATCTTCGTGGATAACCCCTCCAGCTATCCTGATAAGGATGAGATCGACACGGCATACGAGCCCCTGGTCCGTGCCAATATTATCACCCCCACCGAATACGTGGGAGGTCTGATGGATCTGTGCCAGGATCGCCGTGGCGAATTCCTGGATATGAAGTACATCGACACCACCCGTGTGGAGCTGCATTACCATCTGCCCCTCAACGAAATCATTTATGATTTCTTCGACGTGCTTAAGAGCCGCAGTAAGGGATACGCTTCCCTTGACTATGAGTTCCACGGCTATGCCCCCTCCCGTTTGGTGAAGCTGGACTTCCTCCTGAACGGCGATCCTGTGGACGCCCTGTCCTTTATCGTGCATGAGGATAAGGCATACGCCCGTGCCCGTCGCATCGCGGAGAAGCTGAAGGAGAATATTCCCCGTCAGCTCTTCGAGATCCCCATTCAGGCTGCCATCGGTGCCAAGGTCATTGCCAGAGAAACGGTGAAGGCAATGCGTAAGGACGTTTTGGCCAAGTGCTACGGCGGTGATATTACCCGTAAGAAGAAGCTGCTGGAGAAGCAGAAAGAGGGTAAAAAGAAGATGCGTAAGCTAGGTAGCGTAGAGGTGACCCCCGAGGCATTCATGGCAGTGCTAAAGCTGGACGATGAGTAAGAAGCCACTGAGTCTATATATCCACATACCCTTTTGCCAAAGAAAGTGCCTGTACTGTGACTTCTGCTCCTTTGAGGGCACCGCAGAGGAGGTACGTGAGGCATATACCCGGGCACTGTGCCGAGAGCTACTGGCATACGCCCCCGCCCTTGAGGGATATACCTGGGATACCGTGTATTTTGGCGGTGGCACCCCCTCCTGCCTGACGGTAGAGCAGACGGGGCGGATCCTTGACACCCTATGCCGTGTGGCACCCCTGTCTTCAGGGGTGGAGATCTCCTCGGAGGTGAACCCTGCCACGGCAGACAGAGAAAAGCTGTCTGCCTGGTATGACATGGGCATCAGACGGCTGAGCGTCGGGGTACAGAGCTTTTCGGATACAGAGCTAAAAGCCCTGGGCAGATTGCATACTGCCAAGGAGGCAGAGGATTTTCTCGACCTGGCACGTCAGGTGGGCTATGAAAACCTGAGCCTGGATCTGATGTACGCCATTCCCCACCAGACACCCAAAACCTATTTAGAGACCCTGCACCGTGCGGTCTCTCACGCCCCCACCCATATCAGTGCCTACGGGCTGAAGGTGGAGGAGGGCACCCCCTTTGCCCGCATGGGTACCTCCCTTGTGATCCCTGATGGGGATGGAGAGGCAGACCTGTATGAGGCAGGGGTGGAATTTCTTGGTGGAGAGGGATACTATCAATACGAGATCTCCAATTTCGCCCGTCCGGGTTATGCCTGCAGACACAATCTGCGGTACTGGCAGATGGGTGAGTTTTTGGGGGTGGGCGTTGCCGCCTATTCCTTCTTCCGTGGGGGTCGCTTTGGTCGGGATAGGGATCTAAATAAGTATTTGCAGGATGATTTTTCTTGCCTGCCGCTCCCTGAAGGGGTGACCGAAAAAGACCTGGAATATGAAACCGTGATGCTGGGGCTGAGAACCGCAGAGGGGATCTCTGACACAGCCTTTAAGAAAACCTTTGGTCACGGTTTTTTAGAGACATACGGGGAGGCACTGCGCCCCTATATATCTGCCGGGCTTGCCCGGGTGGAGGGTGACAAAATTCGCCTGACCCCTCGCGGCATGTACGTCAGCCTGGGAATTCTCAGCGATCTACTAAAGGATTTTTGACGAAATGACACATTCAGCCCCATCCTGTCGATGGGGCTGTTATTTTCTGCCACCCCTTGACGGTGGGGGCTGTGTATGGTACAATAGAGACGTAGAAAACAGGGCGTGTAGCCTGAGAAAGGAGTGCCGTATTACGGCATAGAGCATTATGAGCGAAGAGAAGCTGAACCACGAGGAAGAGGAAACCGTTGATATTTATACTCTCACCGATTCTGAGACCGGTGAAGAGCTGCAGTTTGAGCTGCTGGCAGAGGCTGATATTGGGGACGGTCATTACGTTGCCCTTGCCCCCCTGGAGGAGGAGAGCGAGGAGTACGTGATCCTGCAGGTTACCGAGGAGGACGGCGAGCCCGTATTCACCTCTGTAGACGATGACGACACCTTTGAGAAGGTAGCAGAGTTCTTTGACGACCTGTTCTTTAACGAGGTAGACTGCGACTGATTTTTGGCCTGCGGTGTGCGTGATATTGCTCATACGGACCTACACATGAATACAGGGAGCCCAAGTTCTCCTTTGGGAATGCAGGCCTCCCGTCCAATCGGACGGACGTTGGAAGCACAAAGAAGGAGGGGAGAGCACCCACCTGCCATAGCAGGGTCGATTCGGTCAATACACGGCACAGCGGGTTTTCGAGAAGCCACAGGCATAATGCCTGTGGCTTTTTCTTTGTCTTGTCCTGAGGGTTCTTATTTTTCCCTCCTCTCCGTATAATGAGAAAAGCAACAAAGGACGGGGGGATGCCGATGGGAAAGATACACACGGTAAGAGAAACGGGTCTAATGGGGCTAACCGACCGGGAGGTAGAGGCCTCCCGCACCCTCCACGGAGACAATGCCTTGCCTCGGGGGAAAAAGCGGGGCTTTTTGCGACAGCTGCTGTCTAATTTTTCCGACCCTATTATTCGGGTCTTGCTGATTGCCCTGGCGGTACAGGTGACGGTGATGTTTCGGGATATTGATTGGCTGGAAACGGGGGGCATCCTTTTGGCAGTCTTCCTTTCTACCTTCGTATCCACCCTGTCTGAGTGGGGGAGTGAAAGAGCCTTTGAAAAGCTGCGGGCAGGCACCACCGCAGGGATGTGCCGTGTGAGACGAGAGGGACAGGTATACAGTATTCCGGCAGAGGAGCTGGTGGTAGGGGATATTCTTTTGCTCTCCGGGGGAGAGATGGTACAGGCAGATGCCCTGATACTGGAGGGAGAGGTATCTGTGGATGAGTCCGCTCTCAACGGTGAAAGTGCGGAGGTAGTGAAGCATCGCACCCACGCGGAGGACCCCAGAGGAATTCTACTCAGGGGCAGTGTGGTATGTGAGGGACAGGCACAGTGCCGCGTGATACGGGTGGGCGGAAATACCCATTACGGCACCCTGGCAAGAGAGCTGCAGTCCCCCACCAGAGAAAGCCCCCTGAAGCTGCGGCTCTCCCGCCTGGCAGGACAGATCAGCCGTATCGGATACGTGATGGCGGCAGTGGTGGCACTGGCGTATCTATTTAGTGAGCTGGTGATCTCACAGGGCTTTGATATCCAAAACATACGGGCCTGCTTTTTAGACACCCCCTATCTGATTTCTACCCTCCTTCACACCGTCACGCTGGTAATCACCGTGGTGGTAGTGGCGGTGCCGGAGGGGCTACCCATGATGATCACCGTGGTGCTGTCCTCCAATATGCGGCGTATGCTAAAGGGTGGCGTGTTGGTAAGAAAAATGGTGGGTATTGAAACGGCAGGAAGCCTGAATATCCTATTCACCGACAAGACCGGCACCCTGACCTCCGGGCATATGAGTGTGTGTGGGGTGCTGGGGGGGAACGGTGTGTTTTATAGCGGGCTCAGTGCCCTGAAAAATACCCCGTCTATGTTAGAAGAGCTGGCAATCAGTGCCCATTATAATACGGACAGTACCCTGTCAGAGGGGCGTGCCGTAGGCGGAAATGCCACCGACAGAGCCATCCTCAGCTTTTTTGCCCCCTGTCAGGTGTTACGGCTGGAGGTGGAAGAGAAGCTACCCTTCCATAGTAAGCGAAAGCTGGCAATGGCACGCCTGGGGAAGACCGTGTACCTGAAGGGGGCACCTGACGTGCTACTACCCCAGGTGACCCAGTGCCTATCTCCCCTGGGGGCATCAGAGCCCTTTGGCATGGAAAGAAGGGCAGAGCTGGATAAACACCTCCTGACCCACGCCCAAAGGGGAGAGCGGCTGCTCTGCGTATGCACCGCAAAGGAATGGACGGGGGTCGGCATTCCACCCCTGTGCCTGGTGGGAGTTATGGTACTGCGTGACCGTGTGCGTGAGGAGGCAAGAGACGCCCTCAGGCGTCTTGCACGGGCAGGGGTGCAGGTGGTGATGGTGACGGGAGACGGCAGGGAAACTGCCCTGGCCATCGCCCAGGAGTCAGGGCTGGTAGTAGGAGACAACTACGGGGTATACAGTGGCAGAGAGATCGCCTCTATGGAGGAGGAAGAGCTAAAAGAAATACTTCCCACCCTGCGGGTGGTGTACCGTGCTATGCCACAGGATAAGAGCCGTCTGGTGCGTGCGGCGCAGAGCCTGAATTTGGTGACGGGTATGACGGGTGACGGCATTAACGACGCCCCCTCGCTGAAGCTCTCCGACGTGGGCTTTGCCATGGGCAGCGGTACGGATATTGCAAAAGAAGCAGGGGATATCGTAATCCTTGACGATAATATCGCCTCCATTGCCAGAACCGTGTTGTATGGCAGAACCATCTTTAAGTCCATACGAAAATTCATCACCTTTCAGCTCACTATGAATTTGTGTGCCGTTGGGGTTTCCCTTCTGGGGCAATTCGTGGGGATCGGTACCCCCATCACCATCATACAGATGCTGTGGATCAATATCATTATGGATACTCTGGGGGGCCTTGCCTTTGCGGGGGAGGCACCTGTAGAGGGATATATGCAGGAAAAGCCCAAGAGCAGGGAGGAGCCCATTCTCTCTCCTTCCATGGTGCGTCGCATCGGTGTTACAGGACTGTATACTCTGGGACTGTGTATCTGGTATTTAACCTCCCCCATCACCGCCTATCTTTTTGGGCGGGGGCGGGATAGCGTCTATTTCCTCACAGTTCTGTTTGCCCTCTTCGTCTTCTGTGGCATTGCCAACTGTATCTGTGCCAGGAGCGATGGGCTGAGAATGCTGGCAGGGATCTGGAAAAACCGCTTTTTCCTGCCTATTATGGTATTTATATGCCTGGTACAGGTGACCATGATCTATTTTGGTGGGGCGGTGTTCCGTACCGCACCTCTGGCAGCGGGGGATCTGTGGTTTGCCATAGGTCTGGCCATGACTGTGCTACCCGTGGATTATCTCAGGCGGCTGTTTGCCCGTCTGTCAGGACACTGAAAATGAAAGGGACCTGCTCGGTGAGCAGGTCCCTTTGGCTTTTTATTCAACGGTGTCCATACACCCTGCGGTGACGGTGAGGTCAGTGACGAAGGGGTTGCCGTTTCTAAGATAGGTGATCTTTACGTAGGAGCCCACACGGCACAGTAGCAGTGCGTCCTCCAGGG
>JAZORW010000266.1:0-1002 GCA_045656805.1 Eubacteriales bacterium
AAGCACCAAAAGGGCTGCCCCCGAAAGGCACACCGTGCGTCCCACCCGTAGTCTGGTGGGGAGTGCAAGCTCTTGTGCCCGGGTGAATTCCTCCAGCCGTTTCAGATAGTAGTCGCACGCCCCCAGCTCCTCCCGGCGATAGCCCCGTCCCAGTTCTCCGTCAAAGGCGGTGAGCAGGTCTGCCACCTCAGGGGGAATGGCAGTGATGCCCCGGGGGCATAGGCTCCCCGTTTCTTTTAGGTGCTGCAGATACCCCACCGCTTCCAGCCGCGGGCTGGAAAAGCTGTTGAAGATCTCCTGCCTCGGCAGGCAAAAGCAATCAATTTGCAGCCGGATATAGCGAAGCAGGTCCAGCAGTGCCTGGCAGCACCCCACACGGTCAGAAAGGTGCCGTGCATATAGGCGAAACATCCCATAGCCGCACCCCAGGATCAGGCATGCACCGCATAGCTTCCACATGCCAGCTCCTCCCGTGGTATTACTTCGTAGCGTCTGTCCTGTCCCAAAAGGCAGAAGGTGGAAAAACCGCCCTCCTCCAGGAGGCGTTTTCCTAAGGGGTGGGCGGACAGCCCCGCCCTGCCCACTGCGTGGAGAGAGGCACACAGAGGCACCCCGCACCGCAGTGCCTCACGGATGGCTGCCATATCGGCAAGGGACAGCTCGTCACACACCAAAAGCTGTGGGTTCAGGGAACGGATGGCGATCTCCATACCCTCTCGCCGTCCATAGCCCCGCAGCACGTCCACCAGCTCCCCCTCCTCTGTGGGGCATAGCTCTCCGCGGGTGTCAACCACCGCCACCCGCAGGGGGGATTTTCCTGAGGATAGGGAAACGATCAAATCCCGCAGCAGGGTGGTCTTTCCCCCACCGGGGGCACCGCAGACCAGCAGACCTCCCATACGGGGGCTCCATACCCTGAGAAGGGGGGCTGCCACCCCCCTGATACGGTGGGGAATGCGAATGGAGAGGGAGGTGAGCTGTCCCACCCCCGTGACCCGTCCC
>JAZORW010000267.1:0-5129 GCA_045656805.1 Eubacteriales bacterium
GAGCCCTCCGGGGTAGGTAAGCTGTCTGACGTGATCCGTGCCGCCCGTGAGGTATCTGCAGAGGAGGTAACTCTGAGTGCCTATACCACCGTGGCAGACGTGAACAAGTGCAAGATGTATATGAAGAACTTTGGCGAGTTCTATAATGACCAGATCGCCAATGCTACCTGTATCGTCCTCAGCCACGTGGGCGTGGCAAAGCCCGGCAGAGTAGAGGAGAGCGTAGAGCTGATCCGTGCTAAGAACCCCCAGGCGGTCATCGTAACCACCGACTGGAACCTGCTGAGTGGCGCAGAGCTGCTGTCTGCCATGGAGGGTAAGGATAGCCTGCAAAATCAGCTGAACGAGCTGGAGGCAGAGATGCATCACCACCATCACGAACATCACCATCATGACCACGATGAAGAGTGCCACTGTGGCTGCCATGAACATCACCATGAGCATCATCACCATGATCATGACGAAGAATGCGAGTGCGGATGCCATGAGCATCACCACCACGATCACGATGAAGAGTGCCACTGCGGTTGCCACGAGCATCATCATGAACACCATCACGATCATGACGAGGAATGCACTTGTGGATGTCACGAGCATCACCATGAGCATCATCACCACGAGCATGGCGAGGAGTGCGAGTGTGGCTGTCACGGACATCACGACCACGGTCACCACCATCACCATGCAGACGAGGTGTTTAGCAGTATCGGCTGTGAAACCACCAAGACCTTCACCCAGGCAGAGGTAGAGGAGATCCTGGGTCACTTTGATACCGACTGTGAGACCTACGGCACCATTCTGCGTGCCAAGGGCATTGTAGAGGGTACTGAGGGGACCTGGCTGCACTTTGATTACGTGCCCGGTGAGGTAAACGTGCGTGTGGGTGCCCCCGGAGTAATCGGCCGCATCTGCGTGATTGGTACTCAGCTGTGTGAGGACTCCATTCGGGGTCTGTTCGGAGTGTGAGATGGCTATGAAGCAAATTCCCGTATATCTGTTCACAGGCTTTTTGGAGGCGGGGAAAACCACCCTGCTGCAGGAGACCCTGTCTGACCCCAAGTTTAACGAGGGGGAATCCATCCTGGTCCTTCTGTGTGAGGAAGGGGAGGAGGAGCTGGACCTGACCAAAATGCCTAAGGGTGGCCCTAATATCACCTGCGTTACCTTCGATGAGGAGCAAATGCTCACCCCCGACAGGCTGTCTGCCGCCGCAAAGCGGTGCAAGGCAGAGCGTGTGCTGGTAGAGTATAACGGCATGTGGAATATTGACAGTCTATATTCCGCCCTGCCAGAGGATTGGTTTGTATTTGAAGAAATGTGCCTGATGGACGCTACCACTGCCCAGGCATATAACACCAATATGCGTCAGCTGATGGTGGACAAGCTGTCCGGCGCAAGAACCGTGATCTTTAACCGTATGGAAATTGGTGCAGACGTGATGCCATATCACAAGCTGGTGCGTGCCATCAATCGCCGCTGTGGCATTGGGTATGAATATACAGACCGCACCTTCACCCCTGACGAGATCGAAGATCCACTGCCTTTTGACTTGGCTGCCCCTGTGGTGGAGATCGGAGACGAGGATTACGCCGTGTGGTATGCCCACATCTCTGAAAACACTGCCCTCTATCATGGGAAGACCATTTCCTTTAAGGGCATTGTAGCGAGAGACCCCTCTATGGGTAACAGCCTGCTGGCTGTGGGTCGCCCCATTATGACCTGCTGTGCAGATGATATTGAGTTCCGCCCCCTGATCGCAAAGATGGTAGGCAAGGAAGCTCCTGCCTCCGGCACCTGGGTAACTGTGACAGGCAAGATCTCTGTGGAGAAGAACGAATTCTACCAGGGAAAGGGTCCTGTACTTTATATTAGCGAGGCAAAAACTGCCGAGGCACCTGCAAATCCTGTGGCTACCTACTATTAAAGCAGGGCAAATTTTCTAAAAAATAGAGAGCTATACCGATACAGGTGTAGCTCCTTTCTTTTTTTACTGTATTTTGCATCGACAAAAATTGACAGGGGCGCTTGACAAGGCTCGACAATCGTGGTACACTGTATGCAAAGGAAACTTTACAGAGGTGAAAAACATATGAAAAACAGAGTGGAAGAGCTTAGAAAGGCCTATGGAATTAAGCAGGAAGCACTGGCAGAAGCCATGGAGGTTTCCCGCCAATCCATCGGTTCTATTGAGAACGGTAGATATAATCCGTCAACTATCCTTGCCATTAAGCTGGCACGTTATTTCGGTCTGAGCGTTGAGGAGGTGTTCCTCGTAGATGGAGATGCCGCATGGCTGACTGCAGACAGGCTGGAAAATGCTTCGGAGGAAACTCTTCTGGGCAAGAACAGACAGCACAATCTGCAGATTCCCCTAAAGGAGGATGCCCCCATTACCGGTCAGGGCAACCGCTATCCCTCCCAGTTTGCCTATTCCACCTTTACCACTGCACACAACGGCTCTGAGCCGGTGGCACTGTATAACGCCCTTTACCTTCTGGGACGCAGCATGTCCTTTGCCGATATTCTCCTGGAGCTGGAGGGAAACGGTCTTGCTCTCCTGGATGGCTATGCAGGCACTGATCCCCGTGCTATGGGTAGTTTCCTCACCGCCCACGGCGTGCAGTACGCGACTTATGAGAGTCAGGCAGACTTTACACAGGATATGGCGGTGGGGGACGTGTTTATCCTCACCTTCTGGAACGACCGCTTCTTCCGTGAGCTGAAGGGTCTGCGCACTGTTTGCGGCACCCTGACAGAGGAGGGCTGGGTGATGTATAATATGCATAACGAGGATATGGACCCCCGTACATACCGCACCCTGCCTGAGGCACTGCGTGGCAAGAAGCTGATGTACGGCTACCGCTTCAGCAAAAGCTGATTGGGAAATACACTTAACATAGCCGAGAGCGGTCTGCTCTCGGCTTTTTATTTGCGTTTCCTTCTTTTACGGTTGTTGGTGCGTAAAAAGCACAGACAACGGGTCAAGGCATATCGCCAATGGGCAATTAGCCAGTTTACTGCTTGTTGCCACACGGTTTTTTCGTGCCGTAGCATAGCTCTCGCAGGGCAGCCAGGGCATCTCCTACGCCACCTACCCCGTCGATCAGCCCACAACTCACTGCCTCATAGCCGTCGATGACAGAGCCAATATCGTTGGTCAGTTGTGCGGTGCTGGTCATCAGGCTTTTCAGCTTTTCCTCACTGATAGAGGAGTGGGATACCACAAATCTTACGATACGGTTCTGCATATCGTTCAGATAATGGTAGGTCTGAGGCACGTTAATGACGGTGCCTGTGGTACGCACGGGGTGAATGGTCATGGTGGCGGAGGGCACGATAAAGGAGCGGTCTGCGGCCACAGCCAAAGGTACGCCAATAGAATGTCCGCCCCCCAGCACTATGGACACTGTGGGCTTGGTGAGAGAGGCGATGACCTCTGCAATCGCCAGCCCAGCCTCTACGTCACCGCCCATGGTGTTCAGTAGGATCAGGATACCGTCTATTTTCTTATTTTCCTCCAGCTCTACCAGCAGGGGGATCAGGTGGTCATATTTCGTTGCCTTTTGGGAATTGTCCAGTACGTAATGCCCCTCGATCTGTCCTATAATAGTCAGGCAATAAAAGGCGTCGCTGGCGCTGTTTGTTTCGGTTGCACCCAGCTCTACAATGGTATCTACTGTGTCATGCTCGCCTTTAGGCTCTGTGGTATTTAGGTTTTGTTCTTCGCTTGTCATTGTGCCGTTTCCTTTTTGCTTGTTTACTTATATTTTTGTCAAAGATTTTTGCTTTATAACATTTACTTTCGCGGAAAAATATGATAATATATACGGTGGAAGAAAATGATTTGTTCTGAAAGGAGTTAAAATGGCAAATTTCGTAGTAGAAACCTCTGCACGTCACATCCACCTGTCTCAGGCTGATCTGGATTGCCTCTTTGGCGAGACCAACTATCAGCTGCATTCCAAGAAGGATCTGAGTCAGCCCGGTCAGTTTGCATGCGAGGAGAGAGTCACTGTTGTAGGTCCTAAGGGGGAGCTGAAGGTAACTATCCTTGGCCCTGTTCGTCCTGATTCCCAGGTTGAGCTGTCCCTGACCGACGCACGTTCTATCGGCGTTGTTGCTCCCATCCGTGAGAGTGGCGACGTAAAGGGGACCGGTGCATGTAAGCTGGTTGGCCCTGCCGGTGAGGTAGAGCTGAAGGAGGGCGTGATCGCTGCAAAGCGTCATATTCACATGACCCCCGCTGACGCCGAGACCTTCGGCGTACAGGATAAGGAAATCGTAAAGGTGAAGATCGACGGTGCCCGTCCTCTGATCTTTGACGACGTTGTTGTCCGCGTTAGCCCCAAGTTTGCTCTGGCTATGCACATCGACACTGACGAGGCAAATGCCGCTGGTGCTTCCGGCACCATTTACGGCGAGATCGTTCGATAAGCCTAAAATACATATATGAAAATCGTTTTTCAGGGTGATAGCATCACCGATGCAGGCAGAGATAGAAGAAACTATTTCCACATGGGCAACGGGTATCCTAAGTTCGTGAAGGAAATGCTGTGCGAGAAGTTCCCCGATGCAAATATTGAGTTTATCAATATGGGTATCAGCGGTAACCGCACCGACCAGCTCTTCGACCGCCTGTATAACGATGCTATTGCATTTCAGCCTGACGTGATCTCGATACTCATCGGTATCAACGACATTTGGCACCGCCACGGTTGGGAGCGCATTGAAACCACCGATGAGCAGGTATTTACCAATTACCGTGCCATTCTGACCAGGCTGAAAAAGCAGACCAATGCGAAAATCATTATGCTTTCTCCCTTCCTTCTGGATAATGAGGAGAAGCGGGAGTGGAGACCTGAGCTGGACTCTATTCTTGTGGGAATTCGCCAGCTGGCGAAGGAATTTGCAGACGCGTATATTCCCCTGGATGAGCTGTTTGACAAGGCCCTGACCACTCAGCCTGAGCCCCTGTATTACTCGGGCGACGGCGTGCATCCCAATGCAAACGGTGCCGCATTTATTGCCGGTCACTACGTAGAAGCAGTTACCCCCATTATTGAGGGCCTGCTGAAGTAATTTGTTTATTCAAAATAAGGAGATACATAACATGAGCAACGTAAGCGAAT
>JAZORW010000268.1:0-15678 GCA_045656805.1 Eubacteriales bacterium
GCTTAAAGCCACCCGTCACCAGTCGGGTATAGGTGGGGGAAAGCCCTGCGATGGGGGCACTGTTGTTGTCCCCCAGGCTGACGTACCACATGACCCCACCGTATAGGATCAGCTGGGTACCCAGAGTTACAATAAAGGGATGCAGCTTAAAGCGGGATACCATAAAGCCGTTAAAGGCACCCACCAACGCCCCCACCGCCATCACTGCCAGCAGTGCCAGGGGAATGAGATAAGGGGAGAAGGTGAGGCGGGGGAACATCTTTCCAAACACGCCGTTTTCCTGTAACAGAGAGGCACAGATACAGGCGCAGAGTCCCAGGCACCGCCCTGCCGACAGGTCGGTGCCTGTCAGCACGATGATCCCCGCAACACCCAGTGCCATGATCAGGCGGGAGGCAGACTGCATGAGGATGTTTATAACTGAGCCAAAGGAAAGGAAGTTGGGGTTATAGAGAAATACCACCAAAACGAAGAGGGCGATGAGAAGATACAGGGCGTGATCCAGCACCCAGCTCAGGGCATGCTTCCCCTTTTCTTTTTTAGAGAGACGCAGGTATGCCAGCCACCTTGCCTTGCCCGTTTGCCACATGCTGCGCCAGTAGTAGCCAAGGTACTGAAAGGCACCGCCTCCGGGGGTGTCCCGGCCCCCATCTTTTTTGTCAATATCCGTCATACATACTCCTTATACATACCTGGCAGCCAGTGCCATGATCTCCTCCTGGGTGGCGGTGTCTCCCGCCACCTCTCCTGCCAGCCGTCCTCCCGACATCACCAGAATGCGGTCGCAAATGCCCAGCAGCTCCGGCAGCTCGGAGGACACTACCAGAATGCCCTTTCCGCATAGCTTCAGGGACAGCAGCAGCTGATAAATTTCTGCCTTTGCCCCCACGTCGATGCCACGGGTGGGCTCATCCAGCATCAGCACACGGGGGCGGGTGAGCAGCCATCTGCCCAAAATTACCTTTTGCTGGTTTCCCCCCGACAGATTGCGAATGGGTGTGAAGAGGGAGGGGGTCTTTACACGCAAATTTTTTACACTCTCCCCGGCACTCTGATTTTGCCGTCTGTCCGAGAGCAGACACCATGGAGTCTTATAATCTCCAAGGGAGGAAATGCAGGTGTTGTCACGAATGGAAAGACCTGCGAAAATGCCGTTGGCACGGCGTTCCTCTGTCAGCAAGGCGAAGCCGTGAGAAATGGCTTCTTTTGTATTTTTAGGGGAAATTTCTTCCCCCTCCAGCAGAACCTCTCCACCCGTTTTTTGCCGCAGGGCGAAGAGGGTTTCCAGCAGCTCTGTACGTCCTGCCCCCACAAGGCCCGCAATGCCTAAAATTTCTCCCTTATTCAGGTGAAACGAGATGTCTTTGAGCCCTGCGGATCTTGCACACAGACCCCTGACAGACAGTAGCTCTCCCCCCACAACAGGCTCCCTTTTGGGATACATATCCGTCAGGCTTCTGCCCACCATGCGGTGAATGATCTCCTCCATGGTGAGGGCGTGGGTCGGGTCGGTAGATACATGCCTGCCGTCCCGCATGACGGTGACCTCGTCGGAGATTGTCAGGATCTCTGCCATCTTGTGAGAAATATAAATAATCCCGCACCCCGTTGCCTTTAGTTTTTTGAGAATTTGAAATAAATGCTCCACCTCAGGGTCGGTGAGAGAGGAGGTGGGCTCGTCCAGCACCAGAATTTTCGCCCCATAGGAAATTGCCTTGGCGATCTCCACCATCTGCCTCTCTGCCACAGATAGCCGCCCAATAGGCATGGCAGGGTCGATTTTCAGCCCCACCTCTGTAAGCAGGGCTTTGGTTTTTCTGCGGATCTCCCCCTCGTCCACCAAACCAAACCGTTTGGGGTAACGCCCAAGAAACAGGTTATCTGCCACAGATCGTTTCAGTGCCTGATTTAGCTCCTGATGCACCATGGCCACCCCGCCACGCAGGGCGTCTAAGGGCCCCTGGAAATCCACCTCTTCCCCACAGATGCGGATACTGCCGCTATCCTTTCGGTAGATGCCGAACAGGCACTTCATAAGGGTGGATTTTCCCGCCCCATTTTCTCCCATCAGGGCGTGGATGCTACCCTCCCTGACGCACAGGCGAGCTCTATCCAGTGCCTTCACCCCGGGGAAGGATTTTTCCACGTCCACCATCTCCAGGACATATTTTGAACGCTCCTGCATGGCACCTCCTTGACTTATGCCTGAATGGGGGTGTAGGGGATTCTCAGCTTACGGACCCCTTCGTCAAAGGTGTATTCGGTGCCCTCTAAAAAATCCTTTCCCCTGAGAATATTCATGGCAATCTCCACGATTGCCTTTGCCATGGCTTCTCCGTCCTGCTTGACGGTGCCCTGCATTTTTCCGCCTCTCAAGGCGTCCATAGCGGTGGCCAGGCCGTCTACGCCAAAGACAGGAATATAGTCCCGTCCGCCCTCACGGCTGCCCTCACGGTTATAGCCTGCGGCATTCAGGGCAGAGATCACACCCAGTGCCATATCGTCGTTGTTGCAGATCACCAGCTCAATATTGGGTACCCCACCGGATACGCTGAACAGGGCGCTCATCATACTGTTGGCGGTGGCACTGTCCCAGTTTGCCAGCTGGTTGGCACCTACACGCCTTAGCACGTCACCGTTTTTGTTGGCGGCGGTGAGGGCTGTGTTTTGACTTAGCAGCTTATTTGCCTCAGAAACCGAATAGGTGGTTCTGCCGTCTGCCTCTGCATTGCCCACCTCGGCACGGAACATGGCATACTGGATCTTGCCGTCACCGTTGCGGTCATAGCGGCGGAATGCCTCGTTACTTGACAGCAGGTCTGCAATCATTTCCCCCTGCATATACCCGGGGGCGTTGGGGTCTGTGCCTACGAAGCAAATGTTATCTGCGGCGTTTACAGCCCTGTCGGATACCTCACGGTTAAAGAAAATGGTGGGGATCCCCTTGTCCACGGCCTTTTGGGCCAGTGCCTCTCCCGCCGCCTGGAAGTCCACCGCGTTGATGATCAGCAGATCCACCCCGCGGGTCAGGGCGGTGTCGATCTGGGTGCTTTGGGTCTGCTGGTTATTTTCCCCGTTATAAAAGGTAACGTCTACCTCGCCCTTATATTCCTTAAAGGCCTCCTTCAGGGCACCTCTGACGGTGGCAATATAGCTATCGTCGTATTTGTATGCAAACACTGCCACCTGGGCACGGTTCCCTCTTGAACAGCCGCAACCTGTCAGCGCGGAGCCGAAGATCAGGCAACCACACAGGCAAAACACGAGCAGTGTGCGGAGATATTTTTTCATCCTTTTGTTTCTCCTTTTGGTTTCGGGATTCACCCGTCTGAGACTATTGTTTCCCGTGGGGGCAAAAATACCCTCACGTGCCAAAGTGAAATTTTGGAAGAGAAAAAACGTGGGTGTATAAATGAGGCGTAGTTTTTCCATATTAAAGGGGAAGCGTGCCGTCCCGGACGGTACATACGAAAGAAGGAGATAAATATGAAAAAAAGAGACTTTATTGATACCGCCACCTATACCAAGGAGGAGCTGACCGACATCGTAGAGCTGTCCCTGGCAATTAAGCGAGCCATTTCCCAGGGATATTATCCCCCCCTGCTGAAGGATAAAACCCTGGCAATGATCTTCCAGCAGTCCTCCACCCGTACCCGTGTGTCCTTTGAGACTGCCATGAGCCAGCTGGGCGGCCACGCCCAGTACCTGGGCCCCGGTATGATCCAGTTGGGGGGACACGAAACCATTGGCGACACGGGTAAGGTTCTTTCTTACCTTGTAGATATCGTGATGGCGAGAGTGATTGAGCATAAGACGGTGGTAGAGCTGGCCCGTGCCTGCTCTGTGCCTGTACTGAACGGCATGTCCGACTATAACCACCCCACCCAGGAGATCGGGGATATGTGCACCATTTTTGAGAACCTGCCCCGCGGTAAGCGTCTGGAGGACTGCAAGGTGGTGTTCGTGGGGGATGGCACCCAGGTGTGCGCCTCTCTTGGCTTTATTACCACCAAGATGGGTATGCATTTCGTGCATTACGGCCCCGTTGGGCATCAGTTAAACGAGGAGCATAAGGAGATCTTAGAGGCAAACTGTCGCGTAAGCGGCGGTAGATGGCAGGTCACCGACGACAGAAGTGCGGTTTCAGGTGCCGACTTTATCTACACCGACGTGTGGTACGGTCTATATGAAAATGAGATGCCTAAGGAAGAGAGAGTCAAGGTGTTCCATGACTACCAGGTAAACCGTGAGCTGATGAGCCTGGGCAATATCGGCTGCAAATTCCTGCACTGTTTGCCCGCCACCCGTGGGGAGGACGTTACCGACGAGGTAGCGGACAGTGCGGCTTCTCTCTGCTGGGAGCAGGCAGGCAACCGCCTGACGGCAATGCGTGGTCTTTTGGTATACCTGGCCCACAAAAATCACGAGGACGTAAACGGTCACCGCATTGCGGCAGCCAAGGACGACCTGGACAGAGCCCTGCGTGAGCATTTGCCCGCCTGCGACTGTGGATGCAAGGGAGAGAAGGCGTGGAAGGAGTAACGAAAAAGAAATTCCGCCTGCCCGACGTGATCCTATCGGTGATCTGTGTGGTATTCGTGGCAGAGGCGGCAGCCCCCGTTGCCTCTATTGGCAACAGCCAGTATTTCTGGTGGCTGTTTATGATTTTGGCATTCCTTTTGCCCTACGGCATGATCTCTGCCGAGCTGGGCACCACTTACGTGGGGGATGGGGGTCTATATGACTGGATCCACACCGCCTATCCCTCCACTAAGTGGGGGGCAAGAGCCTCTTGGTATTACTGGATCAATTTTCCCCTCTGGATGGCGTCCCTGGCGGTGGTATGCCCACAGCTGATCTCGGTGATGCTGGGGGTGAGCATTTCTCCCTGGGTGGCACTGCTGATCGAGCTGGTGTTTATTTGGGTGGTGACTGTGGTTGCCCTATATCCTGTGTGTGACAGTATCTTTATTTTGAATATCACGGCAGCCATCAAGATCCTCCTGGCGCTGACCGTCGGGGTGCTGGGGATTGTGTACGTGGCAAGAAACGGGTTTGTAAATCCCATGTCCCCCCGTACCTTCCTGCCCTCCTTTGACCTGCACAGCCTGTCTTATATTTCTGTGATCATCTTTAATTTCCTGGGCTTTGAGGTGGTCTGCACCTATGCGGACAGTATGGAGAAGCCCAGACGGCAGATTCCCCAGGCCATCGTGATCGGCGGGCTGGTGATTGCGGGTATTTATCTGTTTTCTGCCTTTGGCATCGGTGCCGCCGTGCCCACCGAGGAAATCAGCGTAGACACGGGGCTAATCGACGCCGTATCCCTGATGATAGGCCGCGGGGGCGGCATTTTGGTAACGGTGGTGGCACTGCTGTTCTTGGTGACCCTGTTTGGCAACATGATCTCCTGGTCCATGGGTGTAAACTCCACCGCCGCCTATGCGGCAGACAGGGGAGATATGCCCCGCATCTTTAGACTGCGTCGAGAGTCTAACCACATGCCCATCGGCTCCGCCCTGACCTCGGGGGTAGTGGCGTCCCTGGTGTGCCTGTTGGGGGTAGCCATGGAATATCTGGCACCTGAATCCTCCCTGTTCTGGAGTTTCTTTGCCCTGAATCTGGTGATGCTGCTCCTGTCCTATCTCCCCGTGTTCCCCGCCTTTTTGACTCTGCGGCGACTGGACGGTGGGGCAGAGCGACCCTTCCGTGTCCCGGGGCCCGATTGGCTTCTCAGGGTGCTGGCATACCTGCCCATGGCACTGATCGTGCTGGCAGTGATATTCACGGCGGTGCCCTTCTCCTTCGATAAGGAGACCCTATCCTACTATCTGCCCATTACACTGGGCTCCCTGCTGGCGGTGGCACTGGGTGAGGTGCTGATCTGGTGGCGGGCAAGAAAAATCAAAGCGTGAGGTAAAAACAATGGCAAAACGAATTGTGGGAACCACCCCTAAGGCAGACGGCTACCGTATGCCCGGGGAATTTGAAGAGCAGAGAGGGGTCTGGATGCTGTGGCCCGAGAGATGCGACAACTGGCGTATGGGGGCAAAGCCTGCCCAGAAGGCCTTTTTAGAGGTGGCAGAGGCCATTGCAAGATTTGAGAGCGTCACTGTGGGCGTGAGTGCAGAGCAGTACCAAAACGCCAGAGCTAAGCTGTCCCCTGCTATCCGTGTGGTGGAGATCACCACCGACGATGCCTGGGTCAGAGACAGCGGCCCCACCTTCCTGGTGAATGACAAGGGGGATCTGCGGGCGGTGGACTGGAGCTTTAACGCCTGGGGTGGGCTGGTGGACGGCCTGTATTTCCCCTGGGCAAACGATGACCGTGTGGCACAGAAGATCTGTGAGATCGAGGGGGTAGACTCCTACCGCACCGAGGGCTTTGTCCTGGAGGGTGGCTCTATCCACGTGGATGGAGAGGGCACCGTGCTGACCACCGAGATGTGCCTGCTCAGTGAGGGAAGAAACCCCCACCTGACCAAGGAGGAGATCGAGCAGAACCTCCTGGACTATCTGGGATGTGAAAAGGTCATCTGGCTGCGTGATGGCATTGACCCTGACGAAACCAACGGCCATATTGACGACGTGGCCTGTTTCGTGGCACCCGGTGAGGTGGCGTGCATCTGGTGTGACGACCCCTCCCATCCCTTCTACCGTGAGGCACAGGCCGCCTACGAGGCACTATCTCAGGCAACGGACGCCAAGGGCAGACGCCTGAAGGTGCATAAGCTGTGCCTGACCTCTAAGCCCTGCTACCTCAAGGGGGCGGAAACCATTGACTATGCCGAGGGCAGCATTCCCCGTAAGGACGGGGAGGTGAGCATTGCCTCCTATATGAACTTTCTCATTATCAACGGCGCCGTGATCCTGCCCCAATACGGGGACGAAAACGACGCCCTGGCGGTTGAGCAGGTGCAGGCAATGTTCCCCGACAGACAGATCATCGGTGTGCCTACCGTCGAGGTGGCGTACGGCGGCGGTAACATTCATTGCATCACCCAGCAGATTCCCAAGGGCAGAGGAGAGAGCGTATGTCACGGATCGTAATCGCCCTGGGAGGCAACGCCCTGGGGGACACTCCGGAGGAGCAGAGAGAGCGTATCAAGGATGCCTGCCCCGCCCTGGTGGACCTGATTGAGGCGGGGAATGAGATCATCGTTGCCCACGGCAACGGTCCCCAGGTGGGTATGATCTCCCTTGCCTTTGATACCGCCTCCGGGGCAAACGATAAGGTGCCCCCCATGCCCCTAGCAGAGTGCATTGCCATGAGCCAGGGATATATTGGATATCACCTGCAAAAGGGGCTTCTGGCAGAACTGCGCCACAGGCGGATGCCCTGGCACGTGGCCACGGTGGTGACCCAGGTGGTGGTGGACAGGGAGGACCCTGCATTTCTTGAGCCAACCAAACCAATCGGCGCCTTTTACAGTCGTGAAAGGGCAGAGAAGATGATGGCGGAGGATGGGGAGCTGAAAATGAAGGAGGATGCAGGTCGCGGTTGGCGACGGCTGGTGGCATCTCCCATCCCCCGAGAGATCGTGGAAAGACACTCCATCAAGGACCTTTTGGAAAGAGAATTTATTGTCATTGCCTGCGGTGGTGGCGGTGTGCCTGTGGTGAGAGAGGAAAACGGAGAGCTGACCGGGGTGCCTGCGGTGATCGATAAAGACCTGGCGTCTGCCAAGCTGGCAGAGACCCTGGGGGCGGATTGCCTGATCATTTTAACGGCGGTGGAGCAGGTGTGCCTGAATTTTGGTAAGGAAAATGAGAAGCCCCTGAGCCGCATGTCGGTGTCCGAGGCGGAGAGGTATATGGGAGAGGGACAGTTTGCCCCCGGCTCTATGCTTCCCAAGGTGCACGCTGCCGTGGCCTTTGCCTCCTCGGGTGGGGGGCGCAGGGCCATTATTGCCGCCCTGCATAAATCCCGTGAGGCGGTGCGGGGGGAGAGCGGTACCACCATCGCCCTGTAGGCTGTTTTTTCTAGGGTGGGAGAGCGGTTGTTCTTCCACCCCCCTCTTTTTGGTCGGAAGAGGGGATGCGGACAGGGGCATATATTATAGTTAGGAAACGAAAAAAGTCGCAGAATGCGTGAAAAAACGCAAAAATGCTTGACAGATACCTCTCTGTTTGTTAAAATGTTATCAACCTATAAATAAAACAAGGAGAAAACCATGAAAAGACTAGTATCTCTCGTGCTGGTTCTGGTAATGCTCGCATTGTCCGTGTTTGCGATGGCATCCTGCGGTAAGGATGACGTTGTAGACCCTATGACTTATACTTACAATGCCGCTCTGTCGGTATTCCCCGACAACTGGAACCCCCACACCTATGAAACCGCAACGGACGCCACCATTCTGGATTACATTTCCGTTGGTTTCTACTCTTTCGACTACAACGAGACCAAGGACGGCTACAAGCTGGTGACCGAGATGGCATCCGCCTTCCCCGTAGACGTAACCTCTCAGTACGTTGGTCAGTACGGCATCAAGGAGGGCGAGACTGCTAAGGCTTGGCAGATCACCCTGCGTAACGACCTGGAGTGGGATGACGGTACCCCCATTAAGGCAACCGACTTCGTTGAATCTGCGAAGCTGCTGCTGAACCCCGAGGCTAACAACAAGCGTGCAGACTCTCTGTACAGCGGCGACCTGGTGGTTGTAGGCGCAAAGAACTACCTGTATAGTGAGAAAACCGTAGCTGAGCAGAACTTCGACGCAAAATCTGGGACCTTCAAGTACGATATTTCCGATCTGATTGTTGATGGTAACGGAAACTATCTGGTGCCCGAGACCAACCAGAAGGTTTGGATCTCTCTGGAGGACGATCTGGGCTGGCTGGGCGGAAAGGAAGGCGCCACCCTTACCAACTTCGTAAATAATTACGGTGCAGCGAGCTTCGATATGACCGCTTGGGAAGCTCTGGCAGCCCTGAAAAACTCTGACGGTCGCGTAGCTCTGACCGAAGAGACTCTGCCTCTGCTGACTGCCCTGATCAGCGTTCCCGCGTGGGGCGAGGGCGAAGGCTATGAGCCCGTATACCTGTTCTACGATGTATACTACGAGAAGACCGAGTGGGAAGATGTTGCCGTTCTGGCAACCGACGCTGAGGGTGAGGACCTGGAGCTGACTCTGGTGCTGACCAAGCCCCTGTCCGGCTTCTATCTGCACTACTCCCTGACCTCCACCTGGCTGGTTAAGACCGACCTGTATGAGGATTGCATCACTATCGAGAACGGTCTGTACAACTGCACCTACGGCACCTCTGCCGCTACCACTCCCTCCTACGGCCCCTATAAGCTGACCTACTTCCAGGCTGACAAGCAGTTCAAGCTGGAGAAGAACATGAACTGGTACGGCCATGCAGATCACCCCGAGCTGTATCAGACCACTCACATCCAGTATGACTGGGTTGAGGAGTCTTCCACCAGACTGGAAATGTTCCTTGCCGGCCAGCTGGATACCTACGGCCTGCAGGCTGAGGATATGGATACCTACCAGGCATCCGACTACTGCTACTACGCAACCGGAGCCTCTACCTTCTTCGTAGCTCTGAACCCCAATTTGTCAGCTCTTGAGGCTTCTCAGGCACTTGAGGGTGAGAACATTAATAAGACCATCCTGACCGTTAAGGAATTCCGCCAGGCACTGTCTCTGGGTCTTGACAGACTGGCATTCGCCCTGGCAACCTCCCCCACGAACAGCCCTGCTTTTGGCATGTTCTCAAATAACATCATCTACGCCCCCGAGACCGGCGACTCCTACCGTTCCACCGAGCAGGCTAAGGACGTTCTGATCGACTTCTGGGGCCTGGCCGACTACGTTGGTGAGGGCAAGCTGTATGAGACCAAGGATGAGGCCATCGCCTCCATCACCGGTTACAACCCCACCATGGCTAAGGAGAAGCTGATCGAGGCATACAACAAGGCGATCGCCCAGGGCCTGATGGATGCGGATGACGTGGTAGAAATTAAGATTGGTCTGCCTTCTGCCTCCTCCTCCTTCTACAACAACGGCTATGACTTCCTGGTGAACTGCTACACTGCCCTGGCAGTAGGCACTCCTCTGGAGGGCAAGATCACCTTCGAGAAGGACGATACCGTAGGCGATGATTTTGCAGGTTCCCTGCGGACCAACAAGGTTGACATGCTGTTCGGTGTAGGTTGGGAAGGTGCCGCCCTTAACCCCTACAGCCTGATCGGTGCATACACCGAGCCCGACTATCAGTATGACCCCGCTTGGGATACTTCCTCCGATCTGCTGGAGATCACCATTGACGGTGAGACCTACTCCGCAACCGTTCTGGATTGGACATACGCTCTGGGCGGTGAGCCCATCACCATTGTGAATGTAGAGACTAAGGAAGCATCCGAATTCGCTGCCGGCTCTGACGTGGACGTAGAAACTCGTCTGGCTATCCTGTCAGCCCTTGAGGGCGCTGTTCTGAGTCGCTACGACTTGATCCCCCTGATCGATGATGCCTCTGCGACTCTGAAGGGCATGCAGATCAACTACTATACCGAGGAGTACATCTTCGGTATGGGCCACGGCGGTCTGAAGTACTACACCTATAACTTCACTGATATGCAGTGGGATAACTTTGTAAAGGAAGCCGGCGGTGTTCTGAACTACCGCTGATTCCGTCTAAAGCCTTTATGGCATGATAGCAATGAGGTCCAAAGAGCAGGGCAACCTGCTCTTTGGATTTGCTTGCCTAAATCATCTTTTGAATTTTTTTAGCAAATATCTTCGTTATACCATTCCCATGGGGTGAAAATCCCCCGGGCATCCTTCACGCCACGGAAATGATATAACGGAAAAGAGGTAACTCATGTTTAAGTACGTATTGAAGCGACTGGGGCTGATGGTGTTCACCCTCTTGGTGATCATTACCATCTGCTTTGTTTTGATAAAGCTGTTGCCCATTCCCAATGCCGTCACCTTTGGGCAGGACGCTGAGCTGATTCAAAAGCGCCGTGATGCCCTGGGATACGGAAAGCCTATCATTGAGCAGCTGATGCTGTTCTATAAGAACACCCTGCTGGGCGGTGACTGGGGGGTAGGAGAGAAGCTGTATCAGGGGCTGGACGTTTGGGACATTTTCGTGTCTAAGCTGCCTGCATCCATGGCGGTGAACGTATACGCCATGCTGTTCAGTGTGCCCCTGGGTCTTGCCCTGGGCGTTTTTGCGGCACTGAAGAAGAACAAGTGGCAGGATCACATGATCTCCACCGGGGTCATGATCTTCGTATCCGTTCCTTCTTATATCTCCGCATTTTTGGTACAGTACTTCCTGTGCTTTAAGCTGCAGTGGTTCCCTCTGCAATGCGATCCCGGCACCAATTTTGTGAATCTGCATATGATCTATTCTCTGATCCCTGCCATCCTGTCCCTGGGTGCAGGCACCGTCGCCGGCCTTGCCCGCTATACCCGTGCAGAGCTGACCGAGGTGCTGACCGGCGACTATATGCTGCTGGCGAGAACCAAGGGCCTGACCCGTGCCCAGGCCACCGTGCGTCACGCTATGCGGAACGCCATGGTGCCTATCTTCCCCATGATCATCGGTGAGTTTATCGGTATTATCGGTGGCTCTCTGATTATCGAGCAGTTCTTCGGCATCCCCGGCGTAGGTCCCCTGTATATTAAGTCTATCACCGCACTGGACTATAACATGTTCATGCTGCTGACCTGCTTCTATACCTTTATTGGACTACTGTCCAACATTCTAATTGACATTAGCTATGGGTTCATTGATCCCCGTATCAGAATAGGAGAGAAATAATGGAGAACGTCATGCTTACAAAAGACAAGTTTGTGTTCTGTCAGGACGCCTCTGCTCTCCGTGATAAGAAGCTGGAGACAAAGCCCGTAGGCTTCTTCCGTGACGTGTTCCGTCGCTTCTGTAAGAATAAGGGCTCTGTGGTAGCAGGCTGCATTATCATTTTCCTGGTACTGTTTGCCCTGCTGGTTCCCCTGTTCTGCTCCAATGCCTATAACACCGCCCTGACCGACCTGGACTACGCTATGTACCGTGACCTGCTGCCTAAGTCGAAGCTGTTCTCCTTCCTGGGCTGGGACGGCGGCTCTAAGCAGACCGTCAATGCCAATCAGTACCTGATTTGGCAGGCAATGGAGCATGAGACCGGCCACGACCTGATCATGGAGGTATATCGGGAGGCATATACGGACCCTGCCTCCGGTAGCACCTCTACCTTCTATGACGTGCGTATCGACTCTTATTATAAGAAGGGCGTGGTGGTACGTACCGTGACCCTGGAGGAGTATGAGAAGATCCAGGCATGGCAGAATGAAACCGGCATTCAGGTGCTGTATCCTGCCGTAGACGTGACCCAGATCCCGCTGGAAAGCTTGAAGAGCAACGGTAACGTATGGTACCTGTGTAACCAGAAGGGTGTGCCGATTCTGGATGGCAATGGGAATTTCCAGGATATCTACCTGCGTAACAGCCGTCACGATGCCTATAACAGCCTGCGTGTTGCAGGGGATGACGGTAGCTATGCCTATTCCCGTATTTCGGGTACAGGTAATGACTATACCGTGCGTATCGACTCCTACACCTATTTCCAGTATAAGTACGGCTTTGAGCCCTGCTTCCTTTTGGGTACCAACGACGCAGGTCAGGATATGCTGACCCGTCTTGCCAGCGGTGCCCGCTTCAGTTTGCTGCTGGCGATCTTTATTTCCTCTGTAAACCTGTTTATCGGTGCCATCATCGGTGCCATTATGGGGTATTACGGCGGGGCTATCGACCTGTTTATGGACCGTGCTCTGGATATCCTGGGCGGTGTACCCTTCATGGTAGTGACCACCCTGTTCCAGCTGCACCTGGCGGCAAAGGTGGGGCCGGTGGTTTCCCTGATGTTCGCCTTCTTCCTAACGGGCTGGATCGGTATGGCGTCCCGTGTGAGAATGCAGTTCTACCGCTTTAAGAATCAGGAATATATCCTGGCCGCTCGCACCCTGGGCGCCAAGGATGGCAGACTGATGTTCCGCCATATCTTCCCCAACGCTATCGGTACCATCATTACCGGTTCCATCCTGTCTATCCCCGGTGTTATTTTCTCTGAGTCTTCCCTGACCTATCTGGGCATCGTAGACCTGGAGAGCTCTACTCTGACCTCTATCGGTACCATGCTGAGTGCCGCCAGGTCTTCCTACACCTCTTTCCCCCATATCTTTATTTTCCCTGCACTGTTTATTGCCCTCTTGGAAATTTCCTTTAACCTGTTCGGCAACGGTCTCCGTGATGCCTTTAACCCCAGCATGAGAGGAGTGGATGACTAATGGCAAACGTAAAGCTCAGCGTACGCAACCTGACCATTTCCTTCCGTACTATTAACGGTAAGGTACAGGCAGTGCGTAACATCGACTTCGATCTGCATGAGGGTGAGACTCTGGCCATCGTTGGTGAGTCCGGCTCCGGTAAGTCTGTTACCTCTAAGGCAATTCTTGGTATTCTGGCTGGTAACTCTATCCCCGAGGGTGGCGAGATCATCTATGACGGTATGGACCTGATGAAGATCTCCGAAGAGCAGTTCCAGAAGATCCGCGGTGATAAAATCGCCATGATCTTCCAGGATCCCCTTTCCAGCCTGAACCCCATCGTCCGCATTGGCCGTCAGTTGACCGAGGCAATGCTGTTGAAGGGCAAGGCAAGACAGCGTGAGAGCCGCCGCACCTTTAACACCTACCTGCAGCTGATGCAGAAGGTGATGGTAGAGGGTGTAGCAGGTGAGGACGCCACCCTTGCCGGCCAGCTGGTGGAGATGTGCCGGAACTTCGACAAGTTTGAATATAAGCATCTGGAGCTGGAGCGTGCCTATAACCGTGCCATCGAGGCGGCAAAGGAGAACGTTTCCATCCTGGAAAACCTGA
Organism: Eubacteriales bacterium; assembly: GCA_045656805.1. GTDB lineage: Bacteria > Bacillota > Clostridia > Oscillospirales > CAG-272 > UBA1740. Next base: position 13,896 of record JAZORW010000268.1, read on the forward strand.
TCTTCGAGATCGAGAAGAACGCCGCAAAGGATCTGAAATACCGTCTGGGCCGTGTGGCGCACCTGGCAAAGCTCTCTATCCACAACTACGTGGTGAGTGAGTACGCCTCCGAGCTGACTTGCCTGACAGGGGATCTGAAGACCCTGGCGTCTAAGAAGGGAGAGGGTGAAAACACCGACCTGCTGGCATGCCTGAACAGAATCCTGGAGATCTCCCGTGAGGCATGCGGATATCCCGTGCCTAACTTCTTCTCCATGGGCTATTTTCTGACCTTCTCGGGTGAAATGCTGCCCGAAATGCCTGTAGAAGAGCTGAACCGGTTCCTACGTGAGTATCTGGATGAGCACTTCATGCTGGAGTTTATCTCCTACGCAAAGCGTGCACTGGAGTATTCTGCCGCCCGGTCTTATGAAAAGAAGGCAAACGCCGTTGCCCTGCTGAACGAGAGCAAGGCTCTGTTCCAGGGTGGCGTGATCGACAGAAAGACTGCGTGGGATACCTATACCCTGCTGTCCGATGCCGTCAATAACGCCATCGACCGTCTGGAGACTGTGAAGGACAGCCGTGCCTATACCTTCGCCACCTCGCTGAAGAGCCAGGTAGAGCAGTACTTCTCCGCACAGAAGAAGAATGCAGAGGAAGAGGTCCGCTATGCTAAGCAGCAGGCTAAGTACGACCGTGCCGTCAGCCGTGGCAAGACCCCTGACTGGAAGGTGGTGCCTAAATCTCTTGTAGATCTTGAGAAGCTGCTGGAGGGCATTGCCCGTAACATCCAGCGTATGAGCGACCACTTCGCCCATCAGCTGGAAAACCGTGACAGCCGTGACTTTGACGCCGAGGCTGTGGCATTTATCGACTTCCTGAAGGCATCTGCCTCCGGGGTTGTGAACCGTGTGACCAAGGCCATCGCTAAGGAAAGAGCCCTGAAGCTGATGGAGGAGGTGGGTATCCCCGAGCCCAGAAAGCGTTATCGCCAGTATCCCTTTGAGTTCTCCGGCGGTATGCGGCAGAGAATCGTTATCGCCATAGCCCTTGCGGCAGACCCCGATATTCTGATCTGCGACGAGCCTACCACCGCACTGGACGTAACCATTCAGGCGCAGATCCTGGAGCTGATCAACCGCCTGAAGCGGGAAAGAAGCCTGTCCGTTATCTTCATTACCCACGACCTGGGCGTTGTGGCAAATATGGCGGATAAAATAGCCGTTATGTATGCGGGTAAAATAGTAGAGCAGGGCACCGCAGAGGAGGTATTCTACTCTCCCGCCCATCCCTATACCTGGGCACTGCTGTCCTCTATGCCTGACCTGGATACCAACGAGAAGCTGGAGGCAATTCCCGGCACCCCTCCCAACATGATCTATCCCCCTGTGGGTGATGCCTTCGCTGCCAGAAATAAGTACGCCATGGAAATCGACTTTGAGCAGCAGCCCCCCATGTTCCCCATTACCGAGACCCATTCTGCCGCCACCTGGCTGCTCCACGAGTATGCCCCCAAGGTAGAAATGCCCAAGATCGTCACCGAGCGTATTGCCCGTATGAAAAAGCTGAGAGAGGAGAGCGAGGATGCAAAATGATATGAACCGCGAGGTTCTTCTGAAGGTAGAGCACCTCTGTCAGTATTTTAAGGTTGCCCACGGTGAGTTTAAGGCGGTGGAGGACGTATCCTTCGACATCTACCGTGGCGAGGTTTTCGGCCTGGTAGGCGAGTCCGGATGCGGTAAGACCACCACCGGTCGCTCCATCATTAAACTGTATCAGACCACCTCCGGTAACGTGATCT